>NZ_MVBK01000058.1:0-16606 GCF_002000365.1 Thioalkalivibrio denitrificans
CCCTTCATAGTTTCTATCGGTCCCGATCTTCGAAATTCCTTGGCGTCCATGGCGCTCTTTGCGAGAGAACAATTTCTTTTTTTGGTGCCTTTGGTGCACTTCGTGGTCAAGAAGGGCTTCCGTGACAACGCTGGTGCGTGTTGCGGAGGCTTCGGCTATCCTGAGCGGAAACTATGCCTCTCCATTCCGTCAGGAGCATGTGATGACTCAATCCCGATCCCCCCTGGGGGACCTGCAGGACATCCTGCTGGCCACCGACGGCACGGACAACAGTCATGCCGCCGAGGCCGCTGCGTTGGAGATGGCTTCGCGCTGCGGCGCGCGTCTGCACATCCTGCAGGTGGTGGTCACCACGCCCGAGCAGGCCGCCGAGATGCCGCGCTCGGTGGCGGAGGCCGGCGATGCGGCCAAGGCCTATATCGACGGGCTCAGGGAAAAGGCGGTGGCCGCGGGATTGGCCGCGGACACGTACGTGCGCACCAGCAGCGATCCCTACGGGGAGATTGCGGCCACGGCCCAGAAGCTGGAATGCAGCCTGATCGTGATCGGCCGCCACGAACGCAGCCTGTTTGCCCGGTTGCTCCGGGGGCAGACCATCAACCGGCTCATCGACAAGGCCCGTTGCAGTGTCCTGATGATGCCCGTGGGCGCCGAGACACCGAAGCGGGGGATTCTCGTGGCCACCGACGGCTCCGAGTTCGGCGATGCGGCGGTGGCGGCGGCGGTGGACCTGGCGCAGCGCTGCGGTCTGCCTCTGACGGCCGTTTCCGTATACCCGCCCGATGCCAACGACGAGGCGCGCGCCCAGGCGTACAACGCCATCGCCCGTGCCCAGGACGCCGCCGGCGAGCAGCCATTTGACGGGCGCCGGGTGGAAGGCGGCAAGGCCGCGGAAGGGATTCTCGAAGTGGTTGGCGAGACGGGCGCGGACCTCGTGGTGCTGGGCAGTCTGGGGCGGGGCGGCCTCAGCCGTCTGTTTCGCGGCTCCGTGGCCCAGACGGTGGTGTCCGGCGCCGGATGCGGCGTACTGGTGACCATCCGCGGCTGAGCCCGGGCTGACTCTTCTCCCCGTCATCATGTGCCGGTGAACCCTTCCCTTGACTACTGAACAGCTCCTGCTCGGCGCCGTGCTGCTGGGCACGCTGGTGCTGTTTCTGTGGGGCCGCTGGCGTCATGACGTGGTGGCCATGGCGGCCCTGCTGGTCTGCGTGGCCCTGGGCCTCGTGCCAAGCGCCGAGGCCTTCTCCGGATTCGGACATCCCGCGGTCATCACGGTCGCCTGCGTACTGGTACTCAGCTTCGGGCTGCAGACCTCGGGGGCTGTTGATGCCCTGGTGCGCACTGTCATGCCCACCGGTGCCGGACCCACGCTCACCATTGCGGCCCTGACCGGTCTCGGGGCCCTGCTCTCCGGTTTCATGAACAACGTGGGTGCGCTCGCCCTGTTGATACCGGTGGCCATGCAGTTGGCCTCCCGCATGGAGGTGGCGCCCGCGCGGGTGCTCATGCCGCTGGCCTTCGGCACCATCCTGGGCGGCATGCTCACGCTGGTCGGTACGCCGCCCAACCTGATCGTCTCCGGATTCCGGGCGGAGATGGGAATGGGCCATTTCGGCATGTTCGACTTCACCCCGGTGGGGCTTGCCGTCGCGGCGCTGGGGGTGCTGTTCGTCGCCGGGGTCGGCTGGCGCCTGGTGCCGGCCCGCAAGGCGGCCGCCGAGGGCTTTGAGACCGAGGCCTATCTCACCGAGGTCCGGGTTCACGAGGACAGCAAGCTCGCCGGGCAATGCCTGCGCGAAGTCGATGAGAAGCTCAAGGAGCACGACGCGATGGTGGTGGGGCTCGTGCGCCACGAGGTGCGCATGGTGGCGCCTCATCCCGGCCGACGCGTGCATGCAGGCGACATCCTGGTCATCCAGGCCGATGCCGATGCGCTCGCCGCGGTGCTGGGTGCCCTGGGTCTCAAGCTGGAGGAGGCCGTGGAGCCCGAGCAGGATGGCGCAGATAAGGACGAGGCCGATGTGGATGCCGTTGCCACCGTCACTGCACGTCGTGCCACGACCGCACCCGCGGCGGGGCTGAGCGAGGTCGCCGATGCAGAGGAAGAGGCGGCGCCGGAGGACGAGATCGGGCTGGTTGAACTCGTGGTTCTGCCGCAGTCCTCGGTGATCGGCCGAAGCGCCAGCGACATCCAGATGCGCACCCGCTACGGCATCAACCTGCTGGCCATTTCCCGCCAGGGGCGGCGCACGGCGACACGCCTGCGCTCCACCACGCTGCAGGCCGGCGACGTGCTTCTGATGCAGGGTTCGCCCGAGAGTGTCTCGGAGTTCGCCGCCAATGCCGGTTGCGTGCCCCTGGCGGAACGGGCGCTCACCATCCCCGACCGGCGCAAGGCACTTCTGGCGACGGGCATCATGGGTGCGGCTGTGGCGGCCGCCACCCTCGGCATCCCCGCCGCGCTGGCCTTTGCCGGCGGCGCGCTGTTGTCCATGGTGTTGCGCACGGTCCCCGTGCGCCAGCTGTATCAGTCGGTGGACTGGCCCGTGGTGGTCCTTCTGGCAGCACTGATTCCCGTGGCCGGCGCCATGCAGGCCACGGGTCTTGCAGAACTGATTGCCCGGTTCATGCTGGAAACCCTGGCCCAGGGTCACGTGGTGGGTGCGCTGGTGCTGGTCCTGGTGGTGACCATGTTGCTCTCGGATCTCATGAACAACGCGGCCACCGCCGCCGTCATGTGTCCGGTGGCCATCGGCATCGCCGCACAGCTGGGCGTCAACGTGGATACCTTTCTGATGGCAGTGGCGGTAGGCGCCTCCTGCGCCTTCCTCACCCCCATCGGCCACCAGAACAACACCCTCATCCTCGGCCCCGGCGGCCTGCGCTTCGGTGACTACTGGCGTTTGGGGCTTCCGCTGGAGGTGGTGGTGCTGGCGGTGGGTGTGCCGATGCTCTTGTGGGTGTGGCCGCTTTGAATGCTGAAAGGCGGACTAACCACGAAGCGCACGAAGGGCACGAAGTGACAAGAAAAAAGGAAATGTTATCTCGCAAAGCCGCGAAGCACGCAAAGGAAACATCTCATAGGGCGCCGCTTGGGCGCCGCCGGAGTTGAAACCATTTCCGGCCGGCGGGCACGGCCCGCCCTATGAACCCAGGGGCGCACAACACATTTTATGAACCTTTATGAATTTCCTTCGCGTGCTTCGCGCCTTCGCGAGAGAAATTCATTTCTTGCTTCGTGTTCTTCGTGCGCTTCGTGGTTAACGCATTGATCAAATGCTCTCGTCCACGGCACGCTGGGGCGCACCACCGGGGGTGGGGGTTTCGAGGCGGGCTTCAAGCTGTTCGCGCATGCGTTCGGCATCCTGCCGGGGGCCGGGTTCTGATGCCCCCTGAGGTGATTCCTCCGTATCCCGTTCCCGGGCCACGTCCACGCGGGCGCGGGCGGCCATTTCGGCATCGTTGCGTCCGGGGCGGTTCTCGGTGTTGGCCTGTTCCTCGTTGCGCCGGCCTGCGCTGCCTTCCTCGGGGTCGTCCAGGGGGCGGGGGGATTCCGTGGGCGCGGCGGTGGCGCCGCCTCCCAGCCGGTCATTGCTCTGGGGGCGGTTGATGGGTGCGCCCGGCGGCGCGGCCATGGGGTTGTCGATGATCATGGGCGGGGCGTCAGGCCTTCACGTCCAGGAGGGAGCCCAGCATGTCGTTCTCCGTCTTCAGGACCTTGACGGATGCCTCCACCTGGGTAGCGTGCTGGATCTGCTCCACCAGGGGTTCGGCCACGCTGCGCGTCTCCTCGCCGTTCATGCGATCGGCGCTGGCGATCTCGGCGGCGCTGCGCTGCAGCCCTTCCATGCCGCGCTGGATGCCATTGAGGGCGTGACCCGATACCGGGGTGACGGCCATGGGAAGACTCCCCAACCTGTGGATTCACCACATATTCTAGGTCATCCGGTTGCCCGGGTGCAGCCCGTCCCGACCTTCGGCCGCCCCATTCGTGCCGGCAGTCGGCCCGATGCATGTCATTCGTAATATGCGAACAAAAGACGCAGACTCTGATATAACGTAAATATCGCCTAACGTAGCATTAACTGCGTCTATCTTCCGTTATCTTGCCATCTTCGTGCCCCCACGCGTTAATCCGCATACTCACATCTGAAATCTGAAATCTGAAATCTGACCCCTCACACCTCACACCTCACACCTCACACCCCGTCATGCGCCGATAGTGATTGATCAGCCCGTTGGTGGAGGCGTCGTGAGCGTCTACCGGGGCCTCGCTGTCCAGTTCGGGGAGGATCGCCCTGGCCAGCTGCTTGCCCAGTTCCACGCCCCACTGGTCGTAGGCGTTCACACCCCAGATGACGCTTTGTACGAAGATCTTGTGTTCATACAGGGCGATCAGGCTGCCCAGGGTGTGGGGGTCGAGCCGGCGGAAGAGCAGGGAGTTGCTCGGCCGGTTGCCTTCGAACACCCGGTGCGGCGCCACCCGCGCCACCTGATCCGGATCCGCGCCGGCCCCCAGCATCTCTGCACGCACCTCCTCCAGGGTCCGGCCGCGCATGAGGGCTTCGGTCTGGGCGAAGAAATTCGACAGCAGGATGTGGTGATGATCCCCCAGCGGGTAGTGGCTCTCGCAGGGGGCCAGGAAGTCGCAGGGGATCAGGCGCGTGCCCTGGTGGATCAACTGGTAGAAGGCATGCTGGCCGTTGGTGCCTGGTTCACCCCAGATCACCGGGCCGGTGTCGTACCCCACGGACCGGCCCTGGCGGTCCACGGACTTGCCGTTGCTTTCCATATCCGCCTGCTGCAGGTAGGCGGGGAAGCGGTGCAGGCACTGGTCGTAGGGCAGGATGGCGTGGCTCCCCGCGCCGAAGAAGTCCACGTACCACACCCCCAGCAGGGCCAGGATCACCGGCAGGTTGGATTCAAGCGGCGCGCTGCGAAAGTGCTCGTCCATGGCGTGCGCCCCTTCCAGCAGCGCCTCGAAACGTTCCATGCCCACGTACAGGGCAATGGGCAGCCCGATGGCCGACCACAGGGAGTAGCGCCCGCCGACCCAGTCCCAGAAGCTGAACATGTGCTCGGGATCGATGCCGAACGCCGCCACGCCCTGTCGGTTGGTGGACACGGCGACGAAATGCTTCGCCACGGCCGCCTCGTCGCCCGCGTGTCGCACCAGCCAGTCGCGGGCCGTGCGGGCGTTGGTGAGCGTCTCCTGGGTGGTGAAGGTCTTGGAGGCGATGATGAACAGCGTCGATTCCGGGTCGACGCGCTCCAGCGTCTGGCCCATGTGGGCGCCGTCCACGTTGGAGACGAAGTGCATGGTCAGGTCTTCGTGTCCATAGGGACGCAGGGCCTCGCAGACCATGACCGGCCCCAGGTCGGACCCGCCGATGCCGATATTGACCACATGGCGGATTCGCTTGCCGGTGTGACCGGTCCACTCCCCGCTGCGCACCTTTCGGGTGAAGGCCGCCATACGTTCCAGCACGCCGTTCACGGCGGGCATCACGTCCTCGCCGTCGACCCGGATCGGACGGTTGCTGCGATTGCGCAACGCCACGTGCAGCACCGCCCGGTCCTCAGTGATGTTGATGCGTTCCCCCGAGAACATGCGATCGCGCCAGCTCTCCACGTCCCGGTCGCGGGCGAGATCGAGGAGCAGATCCCGCGTCTCCTCCGTGATCCGGTTCTTGGAGTAGTCCAGCAGCAGGTCTCCGAAGCGCAGCGAGAACTTCTCGAAGCGCGCCGGATCCTGGGCGAATAGCGCCTTCATATGCACGTTCTGCATGGCGTCGTAATGCGACGCCAGCGCCTGCCAGGCCCGTGTCCTGTTCACCTGCATGGTCATGTTCGTTGCTTGCTCCTGGTATCTGAAAAGCATTCAACGCAAAGACGCGAAGACGCAAAGCAGAATCCGGTCTTCAGAAGAATTCTTCCCCTTTGCGAACCTTTGCGCCTTCGCGTCTTTGCGTCGCGGTTCATTTGATCGCCACGACGCTCGTTTCGCCCCCATCGCTGCGTATGTCAACTATGTCCCGGTTTCCGTATCATGAGCCTACACCAACGGGTGTCATCACTTCGATCCGTTCCGAATTCATTCACCGTCGGGAGTCTGCCCCGCCATGCGTGTGCTTTTTGCCAGCAGCGAGATTCATCCCCTGATGAAGACCGGAGGGCTGGCGGACGTGAGCGCCAGTCTGCCCGCTGCGCTCAAGCGCCTGCGCCATGACCTGCGCCTGGTCATGCCGGCCTATCCGGCAGCGGTGGCGCGTGCGGGCACACTCGAGGAGATCGGCACGGTCACGTTGCCGGGCTTCCCAGCCGATCCCGTCACATTGCTCTCCGGCACACTGCCGGGCACCCGGGTGCCGTTGCTGCTGGCCGATGCCCCGCGCTGTTTTCAACGCGCCGGTGATCCCTACCGGGCCATGGACGGGCGTGACTGGCAGGACAACCACCTTCGCTTCGGCCTGTTTGCGCGGCTGATCGAGCACCTGGCCCTTGGCCGCGCCGGTCTGGACTGGCAGCCCGACGTGGTACATTGCAATGATTGGCAGACGGGGCTCGCGCCGGTCATGCTGCATCTGCATGACCGGCGACCCGCCACCGTCTTCACCATTCACAACCTGTCCTACCAGGGTCTGTTTGCGCGCGCGGCATTCGACGCGCTGGATCTGCCGCCGGAACTCTGGCACTACCAGGGGCTGGAATTCCACGGCCAGATGTCGTTCATCAAGGGAGGCATTGCATATGCCGACCACATCACCACCGTGAGTCCGACCTACGCGCAGGAGATTTGTACGCAGCAGATGGGCAATGGCCTGGACGGTCTGCTGAACCATCGCGCCGATGCGCTCACGGGCATTCTCAACGGCGTCGATTACAAGGAGTGGGATCCGTCCCGTGACAAGCGTATTGCCGCCAATTACAGCCGCGAAGACATGTCCGGCAAGGCCCGGTGCAAGGCGGACCTGCAGCACCATTTCGGTCTGCCCGGAAGGAGCGGCGTGCCGCTGCTGGGCCACGTGGGGCGCATGGTTCCGCAGAAGGGCGTGGACCTGCTGCTCAAGGCGGTCGAGCCCCTGCTCTCGGGCGGGGACGCGCAACTGGTGGTGGTGGGGTCGGGTGATCCGGTGCTGGAGCGTATCGCGAGGCGCCTGGCCGAACGCTATCCCGGCAGCATGGGGCTCCATGTGGGTTACGACGAGGACCTTGCCCACCGGGTCGAGGCCGGTGCCGATGTCTTCGTGATGCCTTCGCGTTTCGAGCCCTGCGGCCTCAACCAGATGTACAGCCTGCGATACGGCACCATTCCGGTGGTGCGGCGCACCGGGGGCCTTGCCGACACGGTTGTGGACGCCGACCCCGTACACCTGGCATCCGGCGACGCTACCGGTGTGTGTTTCGATGAGGCCACCCCCCAGGCCCTGGCCGATGCCCTGGCCCGCGCGCTGGCCCTGTACCACCAGCCTGCCGGCTGGAAGCGCCTGGTGCGCAATGCCATGGCCCAGGACTTCAGCTGGTCGCGCAGCGCGGAGTCCTACGCAGGCCTGTATCGTGAGCTCGTTGCCGGCCGGTAAGGGCATGTTGCTTGTCCCGCGGTGTCCGTGCCTGTTTGCGGCGCCGGGGCGCTTTGCAGGTATAATGCGCCGCTGATTCACGTCGGACTCGGGCATGCTCCCGGGGTTCGGCACCCTTCACCCCATCGGAAGGGCCACGCGGGCAGGGCGCCCGGCCAGGCCGTACGACCCCATATGCAAGAGAATGAGCTGATCCCCGCGACGCTGCCACCCCGGGACAAGGAACTCCGTGCCCGGGTCAAGCTGTTCGGCAATCTGCTCGGCAGCGTGCTGAAACGCTTGGAGGGCAGGCGGGTCCTGGCGGCGGTGGAGACCCTGCGCAAGGGCTACATCGCGCTGCGCAAGCAGGACGATCCGGAGCGCCGCGCCCGGCTGATGGCCTTCATCGACAAGCAGGATGCCCGCACGCTTGAGCTGATCATCCGCGCCTTCAGCACCTACTTCAGTCTGGCAAACATCGCCGAGGAGGACTTCCTCTACCGGGAGCGCCGGCGCCAGGTGAGCGAGGGCGGGCCGCTGTGGGTGGGGTCCTTCGACCATACCCTGCGCGAATTTCACGCCCAGGGCGTGCCGGCGGACAAGCTGCAGAGCCTGCTGGACCAGCTGGCCTACATACCCGTGTTCACCGCGCATCCCACCGAGGCGCGCCGGCGTACGGTCATGGAGGCCCAGCGCCGGGTCTTTCTCGCGGCGGACCGGCTCAACGACCGGCGCATCGGCCGCGAGGAACGCGAGGAACTGACCCGCGAACTTGAAACCCGCGTGCAGGTGCTGTGGCGCACCAACGAGGTCCGGGTGAAGAAGCCCCAGGTGCAGGACGAGATCAAGTACGGCCTGTTCTACTTTGAGGAAAGCCTGTTTCAGGCGGTGCCCATTACTTACCGCCTGCTGGAGAAGGCGCTGCGGCGAACCTACGGGGCTGACGAGAGCGGCAACCCGCGCATCCGCGTGCCCAGCTTCCTGCGCTTCGGCTCGTGGATTGGGGGCGACCGGGACGGCAATCCTTATGTCACGCCCGCGATCACGGAACTGGCCTGCCGGCTCGCCATGGCGCAAGTGCTGTCGGAATACCTGCGCCGGGTGAGCGCGCTGCGCCATGAACTGACCCACTCCACCTTCATGTGCCAGCCTTCCGAGGCCTTCTTGGAGAGCCTGGAGCGGGACAGCACCATCGCCTCGGCCGTATTCCAGGGCGGTTCGGATCGTTTCGAGACGGAACCCTACCGGCGCAAGCTCTACATCATGCGTTACCGGATCGCGGAGACGCTCGGCACGGTGCGCCGTCGCCTCAAGGGCGAGAACGCCGTGCTGCCCGCAAGTTCCGCCTACGCCACGGCCGCCGATCTGCATGCCGACCTCTGCCTGATCCGGGATTCCCTGATCAGCCACGGTGACGCCAACGTGGCCGCGGGCAACCTTACCGACCTGATCCGTATGGTGGAAACCTTTGGATTTCACCTGTTCCGCCTGGACGTGCGCCAGGAATCCACGGTGCACAACCGGGCGGTCGCCGAGATCCTTCGCGTCGCTGGATTGCACGATGACTACGAGGCACTCGACGAGGAAGCGCGTCTGAATCTGCTGGCGCGTCTCACGGAAGCGGACGAGCTGCCAAAGGTGAAGGCGAAGGACCTTTCCGACGAGGCGCGGGACACCGTGGAGGTGTTTCATGTCATGGGCCGCATGCGTACGGAGGTGGGTCCGGAGGGTATCGGCACGTACGTCATCTCCATGACCCATGCCGCCTCCCACGTCATGGAGGTGATGTTCATGGCGCGCCTGGCGGGGCTCAGCGGACGTGACGAGGACGGCAAGCCGTTTTGCCACGTGCGGGTCTCGCCCCTGTTCGAGACCATCGAGGATCTGCGCCACGTGGAGCAGGTGCTGGAGGCGCTGCTCGTTCAGCCCGCTTACAAGCGCCTCCTTGAGGCCGCCGGCAACCTTCAGGACGTCATGCTCGGGTATTCGGATTCCTGCAAGGACGGCGGCATCGTCGCTTCCAGCTGGAACCTCTACGAGGCGCAGAAGAGGATCATCCGCATTACCGGGGAGAACGGCGTGAAATGCCGGCTGTTTCACGGCCGGGGCGGGACCATCGGGCGTGGCGGCGGCCCCACCCACGAGTCGATCCTTGCCCAGCCGCCGGGCACCGTGCACGGCCAGATCAAGTTCACCGAACAGGGCGAGGTACTGTCCTACAAGTACAGCAACGTGGAAACGGCGGTCTACGAGCTGAGCATGGGGGCCACCGGTCTCATGAAGACCAGCCGTTGCCTGATCGACACGCCGCCCACCGACCGCAGGGATTACATGGGCATCCTGGACGAGCTGGCCGCGCTTGGCGAGGAGGTCTATCGGGACCTGACCGATCGCACCGAGGGTGTACTGGATTACTTCTATGAGGTCACGCCGGTGCAGGAGATCGGTCAGCTCAACATCGGCTCGCGCCCGTCGCACCGGCGCAAGGCGGACCGGTCAAAGAGCTCCATCAGGGCCATTCCCTGGGTGTTCGGCTGGGCCCAGTCGCGCCATACCCTGCCGGCCTGGTACGGCATCGGCTCGGCGCTGGAGAGCTGGCGGCGCAACGACCCCAGCCGCCTCGCCAAGCTCCAGACCATGTACAACGAGTGGCCCTTCTTCCGCGCGCTGCTGTCCAACTGTCAGATGGCGCTCACCAAGGCCGACATGCGCACTGCCGAGGAGTACGCCAAGCTCTGCCATGATCCACAACTGGCCCGGCGTGTGTTCGCACTGATCCGCGAGGAGTACGAGCGCACCGTGCAGCAGGTCCTCAACGTAGCGGGCACACAGACGCTGCTGGACGAAAACCCCACGCTGGCGCTGTCCCTGATGCGCCGCAACCCGTACCTGGACCCCCTCAACCATATCCAGATCACCCTGCTGCGCCGCCACCGGGCGTTGCACGAACGCACCGACGAAGTGGAAACGGACCCCTGGATCCGGCCGCTGCTGCGTTCCATCAATGCGATCGCGGCGGGGATGAGGAACACAGGGTGAGCGGGCGCTGCGCGCCCGAAGGATGAAGGATGAAGGATGAAGGATGAAGGCAAAGCGTACCCTCTCATTCAGCATTCATCCTTTCACGTTCCACGGCGTTGCACCGAAACTGCGCGTCATCGGGTTGTGATCTCTCTTTCGGTGCGTCATTGAGTCGTCATGTTCATCGAGCAGACTGTTTTGGCCGGGCACGGAAGTTGCTGAGTGGTTCAAGGAAATCTGTGAGGTCATGATCCAGAATGCCGACCGGCAGCACTGGAACTGCGAGGTGAGTACACATGAACGTGGCATCGATTCGGGAAATCGCACGCGGGATGGAGATCAGCATCGGCAAGCTCAACAAGGCCGACCTGATCCGCCAGATTCAGAAGATGGAGGGCAACTTCCCGTGTTTCGGCACCGCCCTGAACGGCGTGTGTGATCAGACGGAGTGTCTGTGGCGGGAGGACTGCCTGGCGGGCGCTGCGCGCCCGAAGGTTGAAGGTTGAAGGTTGAAGGTTGAAGGTTGAAGGTTGAAGGATGAATGAAAGGACGCCCCGAGCCTTCGCGCTCCGGAAGGCTGGTGGCAGTGGGCTTTTATTCATCCTTCATCCTTCAACCTTCATCCTTCCTGTCCAGGCGGCTCAGGCCGCTTGGACAGGAATGTCGTTTCCCGTGCGCACGATGCGGTTGTCGGCGTCCAGGTAGACTAGGCGGGGATGGAATGCAGCGGCGGCCTCTTCGGGCATCTGGCCGTAGGCGCAGATGATCACGCGGTCGCCGGGGTTTGCCTTGTGGGCGGCGGCGCCGTTGACGGAGATCACGCCGCTGCCGGCCTCGGCCCGGATGGCGTAGGTGGTGAAGCGCTCGCCATTGGCCAGGTTGTAGATCTGGATCTGTTCGAAGGGCAGGATGCCGGCCATCTGCATCAGATGGGCATCGATGGCGCAGGAACCCTCGTACTCCAGTTCGGAGTGGGTCACAGTGGCTTTGTGAAGCTTGCCTTTCAGCAGGGTGAGCAGCATGAAAACCTCCCGGTCATCGGGATCGTCAAGTCGGGTCTTGCAAGGCCGGGAGCCTCTATCAGCCCGTCATTATGCGCAATCTCCCGCAGTGCAGCAAATCCACGGTGAGATTGTCGATCAGGCGCACCGGGCCGCACCAGGCCGCCCCCAGCACCACCAGAGCCTGGTCTTCGGGGCCTGGCGGGCCCAGGTCCTGCCGGCGGCGGATGCTGATGTAGTCGGGCCGCAGACCCGCGGCCTCCAGTTCTGCGCGGCCGGCCTGTTCCAGTGCCGGGACATCCGTCTCTCCGGCGGCCAGACGTTTCCCGCAGCCGGCCAGTGACCGGTACAGGGCCGGCGCGCGGGCCCGGTCGTTTTCGTCCAGGAGACTGTTGCGGGAACTGAGCGCCAGGCCGTCCGGCTCGCGCACGGTGGGCTCGGACAGGATCTCCACGCCCAGGTCCAGGTCCGCGGTCATGCGCCGTACGATCATCAGTTGCTGGAAGTCCTTTTCGCCGAACACCGCCAAGTGCGGGCGGACCATGCCGAACAGCTTGCACACCACCGTGGCCACGCCGGTGAAATGGCCCGGGCGATGGGCGCCCTCCAGATCATCCCCCAGCCCCGGCACCTCCACGCGCGTCACACCCTCCCGGCCGCGTGGATAGACCTCGGCCTCCGGCGGCGCGAACAGCAGGTCCACCCCGGCATCCGCCAGCGCCTGCGCGTCCGCCTCCAGAGTCCGCGGATAGGCGGCCAGGTCATCCGCACGGTCGAACTGCAGGGGGTTGACGAAGATGCTTGCCACCACGTGCTGTGCATCCCGGCGGGCCCGTTCCACCAGCGCCAGATGACCCCGGTGCAGATGGCCCATGGTGGGCACCAGCGCCACAGCGCGGTCCTCCCGGCGCCACGGAGAGAGCGCCGCGGCCAGTTCTGCGCGGGTGTGTACCGTCTTCATGAGGTTCAGTTCTGGAAAGTGTGCTCGGGGCCGGGGAAGCGGCGTTCGCGCACGGCCGAGACGTAGGCAGCCAGCGCCGCGGGGATGTCGTCCGAACCCTGGAGAAAGTTGCGCGCGAAGCGGGGCGGTTTGGCCGTCAGGCCCAGTACGTCGTGCAGCACCAGGATCTGCCCGTCGCAGTCGCTGCCGGCACCGATACCGATGACGGGGATGTCCACGATGCCGCGGATCTCCGCCGCCAGCACGGCCGGCACGCATTCCAGGAGCAGGATGTCGGCGCCCGCGTCCTGCAGCGCCACGGCGTCGCGCATCATGCGCTCCCCGGCATGCGCCCCGCGCCCCTGCACCCGATACCCGCCCAGCTTGTGGATGGACTGGGGGCGCAGCCCCAGGTGGGCGCATACGGGGATGCCGTGTCGGGCCAGGGCGGAGACCACCTGCACCTGGCCGCCGTCGCCCTCCAGCTTGACCATCTGCGCGCCGCCTTCCTGCATCAGGCGTGCGGCGTTGGCCAGGGCCTGGGACGGATCCGTGTAGCTCATGAAGGGCATGTCCGCCATGAGCAGGGCACGGCGGCAGCCGCGGGCCACCAGGCTGGTGTGGTAGATCATCTGCTCGAGCGTGACCGGTACCGTGGTTTCGTGACCCTGCACCACCATCCCCAGGGAATCGCCCACCAGGACCACGTCCATGCCGGCTTCGTCCACAAGCCGCCCGAAAACCGCGTCGTAGGCAGTCAGGCAGGCGATGGGCGTGCGCGAGCGGCGCATCTCCTGGAGGCGCGTGACGGTAATGCGGGATTGTTCGGTCTGTACGCTCATGGGGGATACCCTCGACGCCCGGCCGGTCACATGGCAAAGGGCAGCGGGTTGAAGTAATGACGACCTGCGTTGACGCCGCGCATGAACTCCAGCAGCTGCCGGTAGTCCTCCTCGCGGTTGACCCAGTCGATGCCGCTGGCATTGACGATCAGCAGCGGCGCATCCTCGTAATGATAAAAGAAGCTGGCGTAGGCCTCACTCAGGCGGTGCAGGTAGGTGCTGTCGATGAGCCGCTCGAAGCTGCGCCCCCGGCGCGCCACGCGCTCCATGAGCACATCCACCGGGGCCTGCAGGTAGATCACCAGGTCGGGCTTCGGTGCGTCCAGGGTCAGTTGTTCGTAGACCTGTTCGTACAGGCCGTGTTCCGCGTCGTCCAGGGTCACCTGGGCGAACAACCGGTCCTTTTCGACCAGGAAATCCGCCACGCGCACCGGCTTGAAGATATCCCCCTGGCGCAGGGCCTCCAGCTGGCGCACCCGCTGCATGAGGAAGAACAGCTGCGTGGGCAGCGCGGCGCCCTTCGGGTCCTGGTAGAAGCGCTCCAGGAAGGGATTCTCCTCCGGGGCCTCCAGCATCAGTTCGGCGTTGTAGGTCTCGGCCAGTCGTCTGGAGAGACTGGTCTTGCCCACGCCGATGGGCCCTTCCACCACGATGTAGGATGGTGCCTGCCCGCTCACGCTCCCCCCTCCAGTCGGTTCAGCCCGCCCCTCGGGCAGCCCGCCTTGAGCCCGGTCAGCGACCCCAGGCCCGGCAGGTCCAGGTCCCCCGGGGCAATCTCTGCCAAAGGGTACAGGACAAAGGGCCGCTCGGGGATGCCCGGATGGGGAACACGCAGTTGTGGTGAATCGATGCGTGCGTCGCCGTAGAGGAGGATGTCCAGGTCCAGTGTGCGCGGCCCCCAGCGGGTTCCGTCCCGCAGGCGTCCGTGCGTGCGCTCCACGGCCATCAGCGCTTCCAGCAGTTCGAGGGCGGAAAGCCCGGTGGCGAGGCAGGCCACGGCGTTGACGTAGTCGGGTTGCCCCGGGGGACCCATGGGCGGGCTGGTGTACAGGGAGGAACGCGCCAGGCAGCGGGTGCGGGGTAGACGCTCAAGCGCCTCGAGGCCCTTGGAGACCTGGTCGACGGGGTTCTCCAGGTTGCTGCCCAGGCCGACGTAAGCGATGACCTCAGCCACCGGAATCGGACTTGCGCCGGCGCGGACGGCGCCGCCGCCGTCTGCCGCCGGGGGAATCGCCCGCGCCATCTCCCGCGGACACCATGCGCCGCTGCTCGTCGGCGCTGACTTCCTGGATGCGCGTCCACCACTCGCAGCCTTCCTCCAGCGCCTCCCCGGAGGCGGCGCGCAGGCAGTAGAAATCGTACGCGGCGCGGAAACGGGGGTGGCCCAGCAGGCGCAGGGCTCGGCCGCCACGACGCTGATCGAAACGGGGCTGCATCTCCCAGATCTCGCGCATGGGCAGGCCGAAGCGCTTGGGGATCGCGATATGCGCCGCCTGTTCCGAGAGCACCGCACCACCGGCCTGCTGCAGGGCCGGCAGCCAGGGTGTGCCGGACTCCATCAGGTTGTCCGCCAGACGCCGCACCGGCTCCCAGAGCATCACGGCATAGAGGAACGCGGGATTGACCCCCTTGCCCTCGTCGATGCGCTCATCGGTGCTCTTCAGGGCATTGGCCACGAAGGTGATCGGGAAGTTGTTCTCCTCGTGGGAGAGGGCCTCCTCGGTGCCCGGGAACAGGTAACGGAACAGGTCATAGCGGCGCAGCATCTCGAAGGTCTGCACGCCGTAGCCGCCATGGAAGAGCTTGATGGCCTCGTCGAACAGTCGGGCCGGCGCCACCTCGGCCAGCAGCCCCGCCATGCGGGGGATGGCCGCCTCGCAGGTCGGGTCCACCCGAAAGCCCAGCTTGGCGGCAAAGCGCACGGCCCGCAGCATGCGCACCGGGTCTTCCCGCAACCGCACCTCGGGATCACCGATCAGGCGCAGCACGCCCTGGCGCAGGTCCTCCATGCCGCCGGCATAGTCCACTACGGAGAAGTCGGCGATGTCGTAATACAGGGCATTGACCGTGAAATCGCGCCGCCAGGCGTCCTGCTCGATGGTGCCGTACACGTTGTCGCGAATCAGCCGGCCGTCCTCCACCAGCGCGTCGCCGTTTTCTTCGGATCCCGTGTCGTCGTCGCCGTTGTCATGGGGCGCGCGAAACGTGGCCACCTCGATGATCTCGCGGCCGAAGCGCACATGCGCCAGCCGGAAGCGCCGCCCGACCAGCCGGCAATTGCGGAACAGCCGGTTGACCTCTTCGGGGTGAGCGTCCGTGGCCACGTCGAAATCCTTGGGCTCGCGGCCGAGAAGCAGGTCGCGCACGCCGCCGCCCACCAGACAGGCGCGGTACCCCGCCTCCTTGAGCCGGTAAAGGACCTTGAGGGCGTTCCTGCTGATGTTGGCGCGCGAGATCCCGTGTTCTGCCCGGGGAATGATCACCGGCGAGGTGCTGGCGGCATCGGCTGATGCAGAGGCGTTTTCGGTGGCTGTGTTGTGCTGCTCCATTGGGCGGCTATAATACCAACTTTTGCCAGTCCCGTAGTCATCCGCTCCCTTCGTCTAGTGGTCCAGGACGTCGCCCTCTCACGGCGAAAACAGGGGTTCGAGTCCCCTAGGGAGCGCCAATTCCAAGGTTGAAGGTGGAAGGATGAAGGTTGAATGTGCCTTCGTCCGGTTCATCCGTGCTCGTCCAGCGGCTTGCCGTTTCCTGTCTTCAGCCAGTTCACGTAGTCGGCGAGTATGCGTGCATGGTCGAAGGCCAGCGTGACGCCCGGGTCCCGCGGATCGACGCAGCATGCGTTTCGGGCGTCGTCGTCGGCCTGCGGTTCGCCGTCGGCATCGGCGATGAACACCGCGCTGACCGTGTGGCCCCGGCTGTCGCGGGCGGGATCCGAGTAACAACCCAGCAGTGCCACCAGCCGCACGTCCAGGCTCGTCTCCTCCCGGGCCTCGCGCACGGCCGCCGCCTCCAGCGTCTCCCCCACGTCCACGAAGCCCCCCGGCAGCGCCCAGCCCGGAGGCGGGTTGCGCCGCTCGATGAGCACGATGCCGTGTGGATCGCCGTTCAGGCGAATGAGGGTGTCGACGGCGAGGAGGGGAGTGGATGGGCGCATTGCTTATAAGGATGAAGGTTGAAAGATGAAGGATGAATGAAACCACCCCGCTTGGAAAGGATGAAGGATGAAGGATGAAGGTTGAA
>NZ_MVBK01000058.1:16636-29808 GCF_002000365.1 Thioalkalivibrio denitrificans
AGTGCTGAGTGCTGAGTGCTACAGGCGAGGGGGCACACTTGGCCTTCATCCTTCATCCTTCATCCTTTCCAAGAAACTTCCTGATCCGCCGCCGTTCCCGCTTGTCCGGCCGGTGGTCGGTGCGCGGCATGGCGTCACGCAGGAGGCGGCGTTGTTCGGCCTGCGCCTCGCGGCGGGTGCGGCTGGCCTCGGTCTCCTCGTAAAGCTGCTGTGCTTCGCTGGCGGGGCGGCGTTGTTCGTTGAAGCCGCGTACCACGACCTCCAGTACGTCGTGGCCGCGGGTGATACGCAGCACCTCGCCGATGCGCAGGCCGCGCGCAGGCTTCACCCGTTCCCCGTCCACGTGCACCTTGCCGCCGATGACCGCCTCACCGGCGAGCCCGCGGGTCTTGAAGAACCGGGCCGCCCACAACCACTTGTCGATGCGCTGGGAATCCATGTCCATGATTCTGCATGTTTCATCAGGAATCGCGAAAGATTCCGACCCCCCGCGGTCGCATCGCTTGCTTGTAGGTCGGCCTTCAGGCCGACATCAGTGGATGCGGTTGGGCACCGCTTGTCGGGCTGAAGCCCGACCTACGGTCGATTTTCCTTCCGGAGACACCAACCGGGGAAACCGGATCGGCAGCGACATGGTTCCTTCCGCCCGAAGCAGGGCGGTTTGTTACCATGAGTGCCTCATTCAGGCCTCCTTTCGGTCATGCAGCTCAAGCTCGTCAGTTTCGATCTGTGCCCCTACGTGCAGCGCAGCGTGGTGACGCTGCTTTACAAGAACGCGGATTTCCAGGTGGCGTACATCGATCTCCAGGATCCACCTGAGTGGTTCCTGGAGATCTCCCCGCTGAGCAAGGTGCCGTTGCTGCTGGTGGACGGCGACACGGTGCTGTTCGAATCGGCCGTGATCAACGAGTTCGTGGATGACATCACACCGCCCCGTCTGCAACCTGAGGATCCGCTGGCGCGCGCGCTGGATCGGGGCTGGGTGGAGTACGGCTCCCAGTGCATCATGGATCAGTACCGGGTCATGACGGCGCCCGATGCAGCGGCCTTCGAGGAGGTCGGGCACACTGCCGTGGCCCGACTGGCGCGCCTGGAGAATCACCTGGGCGAGGGCCCCTGGTTCAACGGAGAGCGTTTCAGCCTGGTGGATGCCACGTTCGCGGCGGTGCTTATGCGGTGGGATATTCTCAACCGCCGTCATCCCGTCTTCGAGCCCGACCAGTTCCCCCGCCTCGAACGGTGGTGGAAGGCCCTGTCCGAACTGCCGGCAGTGAGGGAATCCGTGCCCGCTGACCTGGAGGAGAAACTGATGGCCTATCTGCGGCGGCGCGGCGGCCATGGTGCGGCGGTATTTGCCGGCCAGAACTGAGTGTTACCTGTCCGGTTTGTTTCCTTGCTGACGTCTTGAGGGGTTTATGGCTGCGTGCCTTCGATGGAGGGCCGTTTGATCTCTCGCAAAGACGCGAAGCCCGCAAAGCAGAGATATTGAAGAGCGAACATCCCAAGTCCAGGACACGGGCCATCCCCTTGGTTTTTCGCAATGAATTCCTTGGATTTTCCTTCGCGAGCTTCGCGGCTTTGCGAGAGAAATGGTTGCGAGAGTGATGAACCTGTTCCTCAGCCCGCCAGGCACTCCGACAGCGCATGCCCGCTGAGCCAGGCTGCTTCCACGCGGGGTCCCAGGCACCAGTCCCCGCACAGCGACAGGCCCTGGGATGCGTCGCGCAGGAAGGGTTGGCCCAGGGTGTGGATGGGGGCTGCGTGGGGCCAGAAGCGGGCCTCTGCGAACAGGGGGTCGACTGCATCCAGGTCCAGGGCGCTTTCCAGCGCCCGCAGCAGATGGGCCAGTACCTCCGAATCCCCCAGGTCGGCGTGAACGGCCGACCACTCCGGCGTGGCGTGCAGGACCCAGGCCTCGCGGCTGGCGCGTCCCGGCTTGCTGTTGTTGCGTGCCACCCAGCCCAGGGGCGACTGGTTCACGTAAGCGGCGTCGAAGGGCACGGGAAGGGCCTCCTCGAAACCCAGCATGACCGCCCAGCAGGCGGTGGTCTCGAAGTGCGCAATGCGTTCGGTCAGGGCGGGGGACTGTGAGCCCAGCAGGTCACAGGCCTCGGGCGCGGGCACGGCCAGCACCAGTTCGCGGCAGCACGCCTGTTCCTCGCCCCGCTCGTCGAACAGCCGCCACAGGCTGTCTTCCCGCACCACGGATGCGACCCGGGTGCGCTCGCGCACATCGCAGTAGCGCGCCAGATGGCGCACGAGTGCACCCATGCTGGGTTGGGCGACAAACAGCTCAACGGCGTCCCGGTTGAAGAAATCGCCTCGATCCACCTCCACCACCCATCCCTGCCAGGGTGCGACGCGCTGCTCCGCCAGCCAGGTGTCCACCTGGGCACGGAACAGGGGGTCACGCACCGTCAGGTACTGGGCGCCGGCATCGAACTCGTAACCGTCGGCGCGCAGGCCGCTCATTCGGCCGCCCGGGTGGACGTTGCGTTCCAGCACGATCGCTTCCCGGTCCGTGAGACCCAGGCCCACGGCACAGGCCATCCCGGCCATGCCGCCCCCGATGATGACTGTATCCAGTGCCTGTTGCCCGGACATTGGGCCCCCTGATCTGTGGTGTCGGTGCCAAGCGGAATCCGCTGCTCCCCCAATGCGGGAATTTACACGTCCCGGCCCGGCCAGACCACGATGCGGGTCTCAAGGGGATCGCCGTCGTCCTCGCTCACCACGCGGCCGCGCACCGATGCGCCGCGCCTGTGGACACTGTCCGGGTCGCCGGTCACCAGCGGATGCCAGGGCGGAAGCCCGCGGCCTTCAGCCAGGCGGCGGTAGGCACAGCTCGGCGGCAGCCACTGAAAGTCCGACAGGTCGGTCAGTGACAGGCTGATGCAGTCCGGAACGCGTTGCTGGCGGTGCGCATAGTCGCTGCAACGGCAGGTGTGCAGATCCAGCAGCCGACAGGCGACGGAGGTGTGATAGATCTCCCCCGTGTCCTCGTCTTCCAGCTTGTGCAGGCAGCAGCGGCCGCAGCCATCGCACAGGGATTCCCATTGGGCGCTCGTCATCAGCGCGAGCGGCGTGGTTTCCCAGAACGGCGCTTTGCGGCTCACCGGGGTGCGATCACGGGATCAGGGGTTGCAGGGCCTCGCCCCGGAGGATGCGCTCGCGGACATCGTCGAAATCGATCGGGGGCGCATAGTGGAGCATGTCCCGGCCGTTGTCGTTGAGCATGAGCACCGTCCCGGTGCGCGGATAGAGCCAGTACTGGTTGCCGTCCGGGGTGGGCAGGCGCTGCTCGGGCTCCCCGAACCGGCGCAGCACGATCTCCTGGTCATAACGGGCCCGGGGCACGTACGTCAGCTCCCGGACGGGCAGCGCCAGGGCTTCCGCGGTGCCGGATGCGGACAGGTCCAGGCGGCGCGCCCCGCTGGGCATGGGCTTGTTGCCGGTGCCCTCGGCGATCATGCGGGCGAGCAGATAGTCGTCGGCATCCAGGATCGCCACCAGATTGGCCTCGAAGGGGCCGAGTTTCACCCCGCCGAAGTAGGCCTCCAGGGCCTGGGTGCCATCCGGGTGCACGAACAGGCCCAGGCTGGGAAACAGGCGCAGCTTGTCGCGCAGCTCGCCCAGGGGGGTTTCGCCCAGCGTGATGCCGAACACCTGGATGGTCCGACCCTCGTCCACCAGTTCCACCTGCCAGGGCAGGTCCTCGAACTGGGTCTGGCGGGGTGTACCCCCCAGCCACCACATCAGCAGGGCC
Source organism: Thioalkalivibrio denitrificans (assembly GCF_002000365.1). Lineage (GTDB taxonomy): Bacteria > Pseudomonadota > Gammaproteobacteria > Ectothiorhodospirales > Ectothiorhodospiraceae > Thioalkalivibrio_A > Thioalkalivibrio_A denitrificans. The sequence continues at coordinate 20,403 of NZ_MVBK01000058.1, forward strand.
AGCACCGGCACGGCGAGCAGGGTGTACAGCAGGAACTTCTTCATAAAGGTGCGGGCTGGACCATTGGCGGGGCGGTGATGGTAGCACCCGGGGGCCTGGGGGCTCCAGCGGGTGGCCCGGAAGTGCCGCGGTTTCACTTTCGCCTGCCCGCGGCGTTATCATTCGCCCCGCCATCCCGAGGGATGGCGTCACACATGCCGGCACCAGGAGCAGCCTAAGTCCGACAGGCTCCTGGACCGGCACCCATGACCTGGCAGGTGTTCCGCCCCGAGGTATCGGGCGCGGAATGAAACGGGAAGCAGGTGAGAATCCTGCGCTGCCCCCGCAACGGTGATGGGAGGGCCCGGGCCGCAGACGGCCCCGGGCGCCGCGAGACAGTTGAGCCACTGCGCATTGGCGTGGGAAGGCGTTTCGCGGCATCGACGCGCGTCGATACTCCCCGAGCCCGGAGACCGGCCTGACAGGTTGCAACCGGACCGCGGCGGGCCGTCCGGCGGAGTCTGGCGTCACCAGGTGCGTGACGCCGTCCGCCTGTGTATGCCCGAGCGGCCCATGACCAATGGCTTGCGGAGGGCAACCATGCCAAGACTTACCCATTCCAGACGCCGGGGTGCCGGCGCCTTCACGCTGTCCCTTTCCCTGTTTGCGGTGTACCTGCCGGCAAACGGTGCCGAGGAACTGGAACCTATCATTGTTACTACACCCATGCGCATGGCGCAGACCGTGGATGACAGTCTGCATCCGGTCAGCGTCATCACCCGCGAAGACATCGAGCGGCTTCAGCCGACCGGCGTGCCCGATCTGATCCGGGGGCTTCCCGGCGTGCAGGTGGGCTCCAGCGGTGGTTTCGGCAAGCAGACAGGTGTGTTCCTGCGTGGCGCCAATGCCAACCAGATGATCGTGCTGATCGACGGGGTGCGGGCCGGGTCAGCCACCGCAGGCGGCGCTGCCTGGGAGTTTCTCCCTGTGGAGCAGATCGAGCGCATCGAGGTGGTGCGCGGTCCCCGCGCGTCAGCCTATGGCGCCGATGCGGTGGGCGGCGTGATCCAGATCTTCACCCGCAGCCCGGGGCGGGAACCGGTGCGCGAGGTCATGGCGGGGTACGGGCGCTACAACACGCGTCAGGCCGGTGCGTCCGTTGCGGCGGACAGCGGGACCTGGCGCTATCACCTGGGCGTGAGTCATCTGGCGAGCGACGGCTACGATGTGCTTGACGGTGGCGATCCCGACGATGACGGCTATCGCAACGATGCCGTCAATGCACGTCTGGGATATCGGCTGGACAATGATGTGGACGTGGAGCTGCGGCTGATGCGCGCCCAAGGGCGGACGGAGTTCGACTCCCTGTGGACAACCGGTACGCATGAGGAGGACTTCCTGCAGCAGGCGGTGTCCGCCCGGCTCGGAGGCCCCGCGGGTTCCGCTGGTCGCTGGCATGTGATCACGGGAGAAATGCGTGATGAGCGTGACACGCTGGATGGAGACAGCACTTTCCGCTACGACACGCGGCGCCAAAGCGTCAGCGTGCAGACGGACTGGCTGCTGGACAGGTGGCAGTTGACGCTGGGCGGGGATTACCTGCACGACCGCGTCTCCAGTACCGAAGCGTTTGCCCGGGATAGCCGTGACAGCGGCGCGGTGTTTGCCCAGTTGCACACCGAGTGGTCCCGCCACCTGCTCGGCGTCGGACTTCGGCACGACCGCTACAGCGACTTCGGGTCCCATGCCACGGGTGACCTGGCCTGGGGGTACCGTCTCGATGAGCGCTGGCGGATCAGGGCCAGTGCCGGTACGGCATTCAGGGCGCCGACCTTTAACGATCTGTACTTTCCCTTCGGGGTCGGCAATCCCGACCTCGACCCGGAACGAGCCCGCAACGTCGAGGCGGGACTGGAGTATGCGCGCAACGGCCACCGGCTCGGCGTGAACGTTTTCGAGAATCGAATCCGGGATCTGATCGTCTTCGATGCCGCCACGTTCACCATGCAGAACATTGATCGAGCCCGTATTACGGGGGTGGAGGCCGATTGGCAGTGGCGCGAGGGGCATTGGCAACTTGGGGCGAGCTACACCTGGCTTCATGCGCGGGACGAAGCGTCGGGAAATCGACTGCCGCGCCGCGCCCGGCACAGTGCCCGGGCGGACGTGGACCGGGTTGTGGGCGCGGCGCGCTATGGCCTGAGCCTGATCGGGCAGGACCGGCGTTATGACGATGCGGCTAATACCATCGAGATGTCCGGCTATGTCACCATGGACCTGCGCGCCGCCTACCGGATCGATCGGCGCTGGGAGGTCTCCGGCGCCTGGAGCAACATCCTTGACCGGGACTACGAGACCGTCGCCGGTTATCGTCAGCCGGGCCAGGCACTGAATGTGTCCCTGCGCGGCCGGTTCTGATCCGCCACGGCTCGACTCGAGGTTTTCATGGGTAATCGACTGACACGCATCTACACCCGCACGGGCGACGACGGCACCACGGGCCTCGCCACCGGGGGTCGCGTTGCCAAGGACTCGGTCCGGATAGAGGCGATGGGCGACACGGACGAACTCAACTGTGTTCTGGGCGTGCTCCTGACGGGGTCATTGCCGGCAGCGCACCGGGATTTGCTGCTGGAGATCCAGCACGACCTCTTTGATCTCGGTGCGGAGCTGTCCATGCCCGGCGAATCGGTGCTGGGATCCGCGCGCGTGGACTGGCTGGAGGCGCGGCTGGACGAGCTCAATGCCCACCTGCCGCCGCTCCGGGAGTTCATCCTGCCGGGCGGGGGCGCAGCGGGGGCGCAGTGCCATCTCGCCCGGGCGGTGTGTCGCCGTGCCGAGCGCAGTCTGGTGCACCTGGCGCGGGAAGAACCGGTGACGGAGACCGCGCGCCGGTATCTCAACCGTCTCTCGGACTTTCTGTTCGTGCTGGCCCGGGTGCTGGGGCGTGAATCGGGGGAAGGCGAGGTGTTCTGGAAAGGTGGAAGGACGAAATGAAGTGAGAAGTGTGAATTGGGAATTGGGAAGGCTGAAAGCTGAACGCTGAAGGCTGATGGCTGAGAAATGAAGCGGCGCGAGTCGGACTGTTCGACGCAGAGTAAACAGCATGTACCGGATCGGCATTGACCTGGGGGGCACCAAGACCGAGATCATCGTGCTGGATGATTCCGGTCGGGAGTGCCTGCGTCGGCGGGTGCCGACGCCTCGGGGCGATTACCCGGGCACGCTGGACATGCTGGTCTCGCTGGTGCGGGAGGCGGAGTCCGAATTGGGGGCGGAGGCCACTGTGGGGGTCGGCACCCCGGGGGCCGTGTCGGCCCGCACGGGGCGCATGAAGAACTGCAACTCCGTGTGGCTCAACGACCGTCCCCTGCGTGAGGATCTGGAGGCGCGGCTCGAACGGCCCGTACGCATTGCCAACGATGCCAACTGCCTTGCGTTGTCCGAGGCGACGGACGGAGCGGGGGCGGGCGCGGCAGTGGTGTTCGCGGTCATTCTGGGGACGGGCACCGGTGCCGGGATCGCCGTCAACGGCCGGGTGATCACCGGTGCCAACGCCATCGCCGGCGAGTGGGGGCACAACCCGCTGCCCTGGTCCCGGGACGAGGAGCGCCCCGGACCCCGGTGCTATTGTGGGCGCCGGGGTTGTCTCGAGACTTGGCTGTCCGGTCCCGGACTGGTCGCGGACCACGTACAGGCGGGCGGGGAGGCTCTGGACGCACGGACCCTTGCCGCGCGCGCCGCGCAAGGGGATCCGGCCTGTGTGGCCAGCCTCCAACGCCACCAGGACCGTCTGGCCCGGGGTCTGGCCCACGTGGTCAATCTGCTGGATCCCGATGTCATCGTCCTGGCGGGCGGGCTTTCGGCATTGCCGGACCTGTGTGTCGGCGTGTCGGCCCAATGGGGAGAATTTATCTTTTCAGATCATGTGGATACGCGCATCGTGCCGGCCCGTCATGGGGATTCCAGCGGCGTTCGGGGCGCTGCCTGGCTGTGGGCCTGACGGCCGCGCATGATTCGCTGGCGTAATAAACTGCTTTGAAAAAGTCAGACGGTTGACTATAGTCAGGGTCGCCCCGGAGTGACAGGGGATATCTCATCAAGCCCTCCGCGAGAGAGGGATCAACCGTTCAGCAGGAGTCATCCATGTCTGAGAAGAAACTGGCGATCATCGCCACCAAGGGTACACTGGACTGGGGCTATCCCCCCTTCATCCTGGCTTCCACGGCAGCTGCACTGGGCTACCAGGTTCAGGTATTCTTTACCTTCTATGGGCTGCAGTTGCTCAAGAAGAAGCTGAACCCGAAGGTCACTTCCCTGGGTAACCCGGGGATGCCGATGCCCATGCCCATGCCGGTGCTGTTGCAGGCGCTGCCGGGCATGCAGAGCATGATGACCATGATGATGAAGAAGAAGATGGCCTCCAAGGGCGTTGCCAGCCTGGAGGACCTGCGGAACCTGTGCCTGGAAGCCGATGTGAAGATGATCGCCTGTCAGATGACGGTGGATCTCTTTGAGATGTCTCCCTCGGAGTTCATCGACAACGTGGAGTACGGCGGGGCCGCCACCTTCTTCGAGTTTGCCGGAGAGTCGGATGTTTGCCTGTTCATCTGATGACTGAAGCGATTGCCAACAACACATCTGCCGACGCAGTCGGCCGTGGTGCCGAGAACCGGGAACGGATCGTCGCCGCGGCCGACCGCCTCTTTTATGAGCGCGGCTTTCAGGCCACCTCGTTCAGTGATATCGCTGACGCTGCGGGAGTGCCGAAGGGCAACTTCTACTACTACTTCAAGACCAAGGATGCGCTGCTCGAGGGCGTCATCGACTGGCGGCGCAATTGCCTGAAGGCGCTGCTGGACAATCTCAACCGCACCTACGATAACCCCCGCGAACGGCTCATGGCCCTGCTCCAGGGCCTGTGTGCGGGCGAGGACGACATCGTCCGCTACGGCTGCCCCATGGGCACCCTGAGCGCCGAACTCTGCAAGAGCGGCCACCCCCTGCGCGAACGTGCGCAGGCGCTCCTTGAAATGATCCGTGACTGGATCGCCACCCAGTTGCAGCTGATGGGCCAGGACGATCCCCTGGAGCTGGCCCGCGAGATCCAGACGCGCAGCCAGGGCGTCACGCTGCTCGCGCATGCCTATGGCGATCACGGGATGTTGTCCGAAGGCATGGCGCGCGTGCGGCGCTGGGTCGAGTCCGTTCTGGACGGCCGTTCTCATTGACCGAAAACAGGGATTTCCTCGCCGCGTTCAGCGGCGGGTTCCACGGTATTCTCCGTTGGCATCAGCTGGACGCGCTGTGGGCACGCCTGCGTGCCCGTGCCGGCGAGGGATGGTATGTCTACGCCGTGGGTGAGCCGCCCCCGGTTGCGCCGGTCGATGCCGAGGCGCTGGAGCAATTCATCGCCGGGATGGACACCCTGCTGCGCAGGGATCACGACGAGGATTACTGCGGCGTGGTCTACGCGGATGACCCGGCTTCACCCCGCTTCGTGAAGATCTACGATCCCAATCACCTGGGCAGCAGCTGCGGCAGCAGCGGCCTGCGTATCCTGCCCGGCTGGACGATCTCGCTCGCGCCCCCCGTGGACCTGCCCGAGGCCCTGCCGCAGACCGGGAGCCGGAAGCGTTGGTGGCAGAGAATCTTTGGAAGTGGGAAGTGAGATTGGAAGTGGGAAGGGTGAATTGGGAAGTGGGAAAGAAACACCCATTACCCGCACTGCCGTCGGTCGGGCTTCAGCCCGACTGCAGCGGTACCGACATGCAACGGCGTCGGGCTGAAGCCCGACCTACGTGATTCTTCGCTTCATCCTTCATCCTTCATCTTTCCAAGCACTTCGCGTGAGCGAAGTTGCTCCAGGATTTCCAGCCCGCCCCGGATGACCACGCCGGGATCCGTGTGTCCCATTTCGTCGGCGATGCGTTTCAGCAGTGTATGCGCGGTATCTCCGGCATTGGCCTGGATGAGGTGCACCAGCCGGGCGGTCACCGGGTTGAGCTCCAGGAAGGCCACGCGGTCCTCGGGGGTACGATGGACCAGCAGATGGGTGGGCGTTTCCGGGAGTTCCTGCGGGCGGCAGGCCCGGCCGATACGATGCACGGGGAACCGGTAGCCGAGCAGCCAGGCCAGGGGCGAAAGCGCTGGTCGTACGCTCAGCAGATCCGTATCCGCGGCCAGGGGCTGCCAGTCGCTCGGTGCTTCCGCCACGGTCAGGGCCACCTCCACGTACTCGTAGTGCGCCATCTCGGCCAGGAACGGGGGATCGTCGGCGTGCGGGGCGCGTCCGTCCTGCAGCCACCCCACGAACTCCTGTCCGATCTCGAGAAAATAGGGCGTACGCGCCCGGTGGCTGCGCAGAAAGTCGCGCACCAGCGCATGCCACCCGTCGTCGTCGTAGAGGCTGCGGATCACCGGGAAGCCCCGTGACAGGAAGCCTTCCACGTTGTTGTAAATGAGTTCCCGGTAGATCCCGACGCGCCGGGATTCGACCCCCTCGGGGGGCGGGCTGCCCTGCGGGTCCCGCAGATGTGCCGTCAGGGCCCGCTGAAGCTGCTGGAAACGGGGGATTCCCTTCATGAACGGGTCGCCTCATCCTGCAGACGCCGGATGGTGCTCACTTCGTCGAGCAGGGTCTCCACCGGCGGAAAATTGAAGTCCCGCTCCAGCAACGTCGGAAACACCCCGAAATGTTCGTAGGCGGTGCGCAGCAGCGACCAGACCGGGTCGATCACCTCGGCCCCGTGGGTGTCCACGATGAGGTCCTCGGCCTCGTTGTAGTGACCCGCCACGTGCGCGTAGACGATGCGCTCGCCGGGCAGCCCCTTGAGAAAGGCCGCGGGGTCATAGCCGTGGTTCACGCTGTTGACGTAGATGTTGTTCACATCCAGCAGCAGATCGCAGTCGGACTCCGAGAGCACGGCGTTGATGAACTCCAGTTCGCTCAGTTCCGCACCGATGGCTGCGTAATAGGAGGCGTTCTCCAGGGCGATGCGCCGCCCGAGGATATCCTGCGCCCGACGCACCCGTTCAGCCACGTAGTGCACTGCCTCTTCCGTAAAGGGGATGGGCAGCAGGTCGTAGAGATGTCCGTCGTCCGAGCAGTAGGAGAGATGCTCCGTGTACAGACCGATCTCATGTTCGTCGAGGAAGGTACGAATATCGTTGAGCAGCGCCTCGTCCAGCGGCGCGGGGCTGCCGATGGAGAGCGACAGTCCGTGACACACAAAGGGAAACCGCTCCGTGAACGCGCGAAAGCGGCGCCCCAGGCGCCCGCCCACACCGATCCAGTTCTCCGGTGCCACCTCCATGAAGTCCACGCGCCCGGGGGCGGCGGAGTCCAGGTCGTCCATCAGGTCGCGGCGCAGGCCGAGCCCTGCGCCTTGTACCGCGTAGCGGGTTCTGGATTCGTTGTCCGGCATGATCCTTAGAGGATTGTCGTGGGTTCAGTTCATTGTACGCAAGAAGCTCCGAAGGGGATTCAGGGCCTGCTCTTCTTCTGATCCGCCAGTTGAACGCGGAGGACGCAGAGACGCTGAGGGCGCGGAGTTACTCAGAGAAAAAACTCCGCGTTCTCCGCGTCTCTGCGCCCTCCGCGTTACATACCCCGGTTTCCGCCAGCCCGTCGGTACACCGAGCCATGCGCTCAACGCTTGCGTTCATTCCGTCAATCCTGTTAATCCTGTTCAAATCCTGTCAATCCTGTCCATTCATCCCATGTACGAGCAAGCCTCCCGTGAACAGCTCCGCCGCATGTACGCCGAAGCCTGGCGCAGGCATCGGGCCAGCGAGGCGCTGGAGCCGCTGGAGCGCCAGATCGCCGAGCTGATCGAGGAGCATCCCGAATACCAGGCCTTGATCGAGGACCCCGATGCGGCGTTGGCCGCGGAATTCACCCCCGAGGGCGGGCAGTCCAACCCTTTCCTGCACATGGGCATGCATCTGGCCATCCGCGAGCAGGCCGGCACCGACCGCCCCGCCGGCTTCACCGAGGCGTATCAGAAGGCCGTGCGAAAGCTCGGCGCCCACGAAGCCGAACACGCCATCATGGACTGCCTGGGTGCGGTGCTCTGGGAGGCGCAGCGCTCCGGCCGGCCACCGGATGAGCAGTCCTATCTGGAGTGCGTGAAGCGGCTTTGCTGATCCGCGGATACGATGCAGGCATCACGGGGCCTAGCTAAAGTGCGTTCGTTTCTCTCGCAAAGACGCGAAGCTCGCTAAGAAGGACTTTGAATAATGATTTCTTCGCGGGCTTCGCGTCTTTGCGAGAGGCATTCTTTCACGTAAGTGCGACTCCGATGCCTGAGCGCTCCCCGGTGTCAGGCGGTGGCAAAGCGCCCCTTGATCAAGGCATCCACGCTCAGCTTGCCGGGGCCGGTGAACAGCAGCGTCACCAGCATCACCAGGAAGAACAGCGGCAGCAGCCAGCCGTTGTCGCAGACGTTGTAGCCGTTGCCGGCATGCACGCTGTGCCAGGCGACGATATCCAGGATGATCAGCGATACCACCGCGAAACGCATGCCCAGCCCGATGATCAGCGCCACGGCAGCAAGGATCTCCGTCCAGGTGGCCAGAAACCACGACAGGCCCACGGGCAGTACGTTGAAGGGGAACATGAAATCTTCCTTGATGAAATGAAACCAGTTGTCCCCGCCCAGCTTCTCCAGCCCCGCCCGCCCGAACTCGAAGGCGAGCAGCAGTCGAAGCCCCACGGGCGCCAGCCACTCGCCTGCCCGGTCCAGTCCCGTGAATACGCGTTGTATCAGTTCAGCCAGCCACATGGCTCTCCTCCTTTTCGCATGGTGGTCATGTGACTGCTATACGCGTGAAGGGGGCACGTGGATGCGGGTTAGACGCATGCCAAGGGACAAAAAAAACCGCGACCCGGAAGCGGGTCGCGGTCTGGTAGTGCTTTGATGCAGCGGCCTCAGCGGCTGCCGCAGCGGCCCTCCCCGCACCTGCCTTCACCGGTCTTTTCCTTGTCTTTGTCCTTGTCGGCAGCAGCGCCGCCACACGAACCTTCACCGGCCTTGTCGCCGCCACACGAGCCTTCCGCGGGCTTCTTCTCGTCGGACGTGGCACCGCCGCAGCGTCCTTCACCACAACGGCCTTCACTGCCACTGTGGCTGCCTGCCACCGTGTATCCGCTGGACAGGCTCTGCATTCCGAAGGGGTTTTCGGCAGCGCTGGCCAGGGGCGCAGCAGCCAGGGAACCGATGAACAGGGCGCCCAATGCGGCGGCACCAAGAGGTTTGCGAATCTTTTCCGACATGATCATTCTCCTTACGTTGTTGCGTGTGGTGATATTCAGACCCGGACTAATTTGCATTTGCATCGGATCCGGGAATGATACGACGCACGCGTTGATCTGGATTCAGAGGACGTACCGGCGGGCTAGCCCACATATCTCACCGGTCGGACA
>NZ_MVBK01000059.1 GCF_002000365.1 Thioalkalivibrio denitrificans
TGGCCCTTCATAGTTTCTATTGATCTGTTCTCTTTGCGGGCTTCGCGGCATTGCGAGAGAAATGTCCTTTTAAGCAGTTCTTCGTGCTCTTCGTGAGCTTCGTGGTTAAATCATGATCAATCCACGGCCGGAAGGTCCGGATGATCCTCTTCGACGCAGCGAAAGATCAGGGTCGCGCGGAAAAATCCGGGATCCAGTTCCCGGGTTTCCATGTCATCCCCGAGGACGCGCAGGCCGCGGGCCGCGCAATGGGCCTCCGCCCGGTCCAGGGCACGGGAACCGGCCTCGTCGTGATAACCCCGTGCCGTGGCGGCATAGCGGCCGTCGTCCAGGGTCTCGATGCTGCTGGTGCCGCCGCATGCGCCGGCAAGCAGGCCCAGGCAGCAAAGAATCGGCAACAGCCAGCGCCGTCGTGCGTCATTCATCCAGAGTGATCCAATGTGGTGGCCGGTGTCGGGATCATGTCTGAAAGAGTGCCTGAATTCAGCGGGTGATGCACTTCTTCATGGTTGGAACCGGCGATCGCGTGCTATCTTTTCCGAACCGGGCGCGTTCCGTTGCGGACGGGCCGGGTGTCCGCACCATCACACCGTACAGGGGAGACACATGCATCGGGGCTCAGCGAACCCGTGGGGGCGCGGTTCATGATGGCGCGCCTGCGCCGCTGGCTGGGACTTGGAGCGGCGCCCGACGCGCCCCGCGGTGATGGCCGTCCGCCCGGGGTGCCCGCGGCCGATTCGCCGTCTGCCGAACCGGAGACGGGCATACCGGTGCCCGACGATGCGTCCATCGCACGTTTCTATGTGGAAAGCCTCTTCCGCATGGCGGATCGCGATGGCTCGGCGCTCTCAAGCACTGAACGCGAGTGGCTGCGGGAACACCGCGAGCGTTTGCGCGGACAGGATACGTCCTTCGGGGGTCTGGTGCCGCGCCTGCCGGCCGCCATGCCCCGTCTCATGGCCGCGACCCGGGACCCGGAAAGGACCAGCGCCCGGGAACTTGCGCGCATGATCGAGAGTGATCCGGTGCTGGCGGCCAACGTGCTCAAGGTGGTCAACAGTCCCGCCATGCGCATGCGCAGTGAGGCCGTGGACAGTCTCGAGCAGGCGGTGGTGATCATGGGATTCCCGGGCATGCGCGAGGTCATTGCGGCGGCGACCATCAGTCCCATCGCCAGTTTCGATACCGACCCCCGCCTCGATGCCGCTGCCATCAGGCAGGTCTGGGCGCACACTCTGGAAGCCGCCGTGGCGGTGCGCGATGCGGCAGCGCGCACGAGTCCTGCCGATGCCTTCGAACTGTACCTGGCGGGTCTGAGTCACAGCAGCGGGCTGATGGTCCTGTTGCGTTGTCTGAAATCCCTGGATGATGTGCGGCCTTCATCGATGTTCCCCGGTGAGCTCGAGGCGCTGGCGCGACGCTACTCCGCTGCGGTTGCCCGTGACTGGGCATTCCCGAAGGGGACAGTCGAGGCGCTGGATCAGTGGGCAGAAGGCCGGGATACCCCCGGCGCGGCGGTGTTGAATGCCGCCGTGGTCTGTGTGCGCGCCGGTGCATTGGCCGAGTCGGGCACGATAAGCGGTGAGCAACTGGAGGTGATCCGCCATCGGCTGCCCGGCTTCGGCGAAGACCGGCGGGAGCGCAGGGACGGCCATCGGCCATCGGACGCCATCACCGCCGAATGACCCCGGTTCAGGCGGGTATTTGGCGTCGGTCTCGACTGTTAAGGTAGGAAGCCTGGTCTAACCCGGAGGAGGTGTCACATGAGCGGACTGTCAGCGGAAACGTGCGAGGCGTGCCGGGTCGGTGCCCCCACGGTGACCGAAGAAGAGATGAAGACACTGGGCAAGGAAGTGCCCGAGTGGAGCGTGGTCGAGCGCGACGGCATCAAGCAGCTGGAGCGCGTATTCAGGTTCGACAACTTCGTCGACGCCCTGGCGTTCACCAACCGGGTGGGAGACCTGGCCGAGGAGTACGGACATCATCCGGCCCTGCTGACGGAGTGGGGCAAGGTGACCGTGACGTGGTGGTCCCACAAGATTCGCGGTTTGCACCGCAACGATTACGTCATGGCGGCCAAGACCGACGCTCTGCCCTGAGGCTTGCCCCGCGTCCCGCCGCGACCCCGGCATTTGTAGGTCGGGCTTCAGCCCGACGCCGACGGGCTGCGTCAGGCACCGCCGTCGGGCTTCAGCCCGACCTGCGGGGATCCCACAGTCCCGGCTGAAAGGCTTATGCAGAGACGCGCTTCTGCGATCCGTTTCGCAACCAGTCCTCCACCTCTTCCGCCGGCATTGGCCTTGCATAGAAGAAGCCCTGGGCGGAGTGGCAGCCCATGCCCATCAGTCGTCGTGCCTGGTCCTCGGTCTCGACGCCTTCGGCCACGACCCGAAGATCCAGCCCCCGGCTCATCAGGATCAGCGCCTCGGTGATGGCGCGCTGGCGTACGTCCTGTTCAATGGCGGAGATGAAGCTGCGGTCGATCTTGAGGGTATGAAACGGCAGGCGGGCCAGGTAGCTGAGCGACGAGAAACCGGTGCCGAAATCATCGATGGCGAAACGCACGCCCAGTTCCGCAAGGGAGCGCATCGTCTTCTCCGCCTTGGAAAAATCCTGCAGCAGGCTGCTCTCGGTGAGTTCCACCACCAGGGTGGACGGGTCCACGCCTGACCGTGACAAGGTCTCGCGCAGACCGGATTCGAAATCGCCCTGACGGAACTGGCGCGCGGAGAAATTGACCGCAACGGGCGGTACGCGAAGGCCCGCGCGGGTCCACTCACCGATGCAGGTCAGCACACGCTCGAGAATCAGCTGCCCCAGCGGAACGATCAGACCCGTTTCTTCGGCGAGTGGAATGAACTCCGCGGGTGAGAGCGGTGTGGGGTTCCCATCCAGGCAGCGTGCGAGGGCCTCCAGTCCGACCAGTGAGCCGTCGGCCAGGGAAACCTGGGGCTGAAAATGGGGGATGAACAGGCCGGCGTCGATGGCGTCGTGAAGGGCCTGTTCCTGCCGGATACGCCGGCGCATGTCCTGACCCTGTTCGGCGGCGTAGAACTCGTAACTGCGGTCGGGATGGCGCTTCGCCCGGTCCAGGGCGATGCCCGAGGCGCGCAGCAGGCTGTCTGCGGTCTGTCCGTCTCCCGGGTAGAGGGCGAGGCCGATGCGGGCGTCGCCGCGCACGGCCACGTCATCGCGGATGACGAAGGGATCCGTGAAAGGCGCCTGCAGGCGGCGCAGGATGTCAGTGAGGGTGACATCCGCCATCGACGCTTCGAGCGCCACCAGAAAGGTGTTGCCGTGCCCCCTGGCCACGAGGCCCTGCGAGTTCGCCTGCGCGAGCAGACGCGCGCCCGCCTGGCGCAGCAGTTCGTCCCCTGCGTCGAACCCGTAGGTCTCGTTGATGTAGACCATGCGGCCCAGGTTGATCTGCGCGACGGCGATGCGCTGTTCGCGGGCGCCCCTCCGTCTGAACATGCGGTCCAGCAGGGCGACGAACTGGAACGGGTTGGGCAATCCCGTCAGCGGATCGTGAGTGGCCAGTTGGTGGAGGCGTTCCTCGGTCTCCTGCTCCCGGGTGACGTCCAGGGCGAAGCCGTCCCAGACCACGGCATCGTCATCGAGCCGGCGCGGCTGGGAGACGATGTGCAGCCAGATGAACTCGCCCGACGGAATGCGCAGGCGCACGCGGATATTGAGCCCCGAGAGGTCTTCCGCGGACCGCGCCATCTCCCGGTCCAGTCTGCTCCTGTCGTCGGGATGGAGGGCATCGAAGAAGCTGGCCGGATCCTCCAGCATGGCTTCCATGTCGAGATCATAGTCCTTGAACAGGCTGCCCGAGAGAAAGGTGTTGCGGGCGACCCCTTCACGGGTGCGCACATGCTGGAACGCCATGCCCGGCAGGTGACGCGTCATGCCATGCAATGGGGTGTCGCCGGGCCGGGGGCTGTCGGGGAGCGGTTCCGAGCAGGCGGATTCGGTGAGGTCGCGCACGATGCTGAGTGCGATCATGTGACCCACCAGCAGATCCTCGATGAGGCGCACGAGATGCTCGGAGGCAAACGTGGATCCGTCCCGGCGTTTCAGCCAGTAGTGACAGTGATAGCTGCCCGAACCGTTCTCAAGTACGCGCGCGCTTTCCTCGCCGAAGCGCCGGTAATGTTCGTCGCTCACGTGCAGGATGCGCGTGTCCTTGCCCACCAGTTCCCCGGCACCGTAGCCGAACACGCGCTCGGCGGCTTCGTTGCAGGCCAGGATGGTGCGTGAAGGCAGGTCAAGCAGCAGAATCGCGTGATCCCCGGAGAGCGAGGCGGCCTGCAGGACAGTGGCAGGAGAGAAAGCGGTGCTTGAGGAGTCTGTCATCGCGGGGCTGACACCGGGGCCGTGAAAATCGGGCGCTGCACGCGGGCGTAGTTTGCGAGGCCACTATACCAGTCCGGGCCAGCGGAAAGTCGGGATTGCACGCCGTGCGGACGCGCCCGCCGACGAGCGCGCCCATCGCGGTGATTGCCGGCGGGACCCAGGGCAGGACGATCTCCACCACGCTGAAGCTGACCGCGCGCCATAGAGGATCACGCGGTCGCCATTCACGTGCCAGATCAGTTCGCGGATGCGGCCGCATCCTGCCGCTGCACGGTCATGGCTTGCGACAGACGAACCAGACGTTCATGGGATCATGGGGCAGCACGTGGCGCTGCACTTCGGCAAAGCCGGCGTCGTTCAGCATCGCCCCGGCCGTCTCCCATCCCCACATGGTACCCAGCCCATCGCCCCCCTGGCCCAGTGAGACCGGCGTGCAGTGTACGCAGGAAATCGCATAAAGCAGAGTTGCGTTGGGAAAGTTCAGATTGTTCTCCAGGTGGGCCGAGCCGCCGATGTCCTGCACCAGGTAGATGCCTCCGGGACCCAGGGCCCGGTACAGCCGCCGGACCAGGTCCGCTGGCGAGCGCTGGTCGTGTATGGCGTCAAATGACGTGATGAGATCATAGCGTTCTTGCTCGTCGAAGTGCGTCAGGTCGCGCGCCTCGAAGCGCAGGTTGTGGAGACCGGCCTTCCGGGCTGCGCGGCGGGCGTCCTCGATGGCGTCGGCGCACAGGTCGTAACCGGTAAAGCGGCTCTCCGGGTAGCGCCGGGCGAGCGCCATGAGCGCTTCCCCGCGGCCGCAGCCGGCGTCCAGCACCGTGATGCCCCGTTCCAGGCGCGCGACGAGTCCCGGGGCCAGCGGCAGGATCTGGCCGAAGAGTTGCGCTACCACCGTCTGGCCGCTGTCCTCGGCCATGACGTGATGAAAGCAGGGGTAGTCCTCGTAACGCATACCTTCGCCGGTGCGAAATCGTTCGACGATCTGATCCTGAACCTGACCCATGAGCGCCACGTGTTGGGCGTACACGGCCAGGTTGCCGAGCGGCGCGTCGGGCACCAGGCAGGCGGCATGCTCCGCGGGCAGCAGGTATGTGCCGTGTTGCGCGTCGTAGGTGATGATGCCGCCCGTCACCAGCACCGCGAGCCATTCGCGCACGTAGCGTTCGGACAGCCCGGCCGCTTGTGCGATCTCCATGCTGGTGGATGGAGGCAGGCGCGACAGGGTGGCCAGCAGGCCGGTGCGATGCCCAATGGACAGCATCACGGCCACCGCGCCGGCATCGAGGATGGCGGCGGCGCGTTCCAGGAAGGCCTGCGCCCTGTCGGGGTCGTAGGTGTGTCCGGTCAGGTATGCGGGTTGTGACATGGTGTTGCTCCTCCGGGTGGTTTTTCGTGGTGTCGACACAGACTGCACCTGTGTGAGTCGTTTCGTGAGTGGCTGGATGGACAGAATCGGGGCATTCCGGTCATATTGCTGCGGTGAATCCCCGGGACCCAGTCGACAGCGTATCGGTGAGCCTCGTGGCGCTGCCCGAGAGCACGCCCACGGCCCTGTTCGGCTTCTACGAAGTGTTCTCCGCCGTGGGATGCATCTGGCCGGAGCTGACGGGCGAGCCATCCGAGGCACGGAGCATGACGCCGCGGATCGTGGCCGCCTCACGTGAACCGTTTCAGTGTGCTGTCGGCGTGCCCATCACACCGCAGGCCGCATTCGGGGAAGTGAGTCACACGGACGTGGTGGTGGTCACTGATCTTGCGCTGGCCATGGATCGTGATCCGCGCGGCCGCTGGCCCGGGGCCGCCGCGTGGGTGCGAGACCGCCATGCGGCCGGGTCCACGGTGTGTTCCGTCTGTACCGGCTCCGTGCTGCTGGCGGATGCCGGCCTGCTGGACGGATGTGAAGCCACCAGTCACTGGAGTGCTGCCGGACTCTTCGACGTTTATTACCCGCAGGTGCGGCTGCATCCCGAACGCATTCTCTCGCCGGCCGGCAGCGACCACCGGCTGGTGACATGCGGCGGCATGGGTTCATGGGAGGATCTGGCCCTGTACCTGGTGGCGCGCTACTGCGGCGAGGCGGAGGCGGTGCGCATGGCCAAGGTGTTCGTGCTGGGGGATCGCAGTGAGGGTCAGTTGCCGTTCGCAGCCATGGTGCGGCCGCGGCGTCACGAGGATGCGGCGATAGGGACGTGTCAGCTATGGCTGGCGGATCACTATGACGAACCGCATCCGGTGGCGCGCATGCTGGCGCTGTCCGGTCTGACCGAGCGTACGTTCACGCGCCGCTTCCGGGCCGCGACGGGTTATGCCCCGGTGGAGTACGTGCAGACCCTGCGCATCGAGGAGGCGCGGCAGCTGCTGGAGCGCAGCGCCGAAACCACCGATGCCATTGCCCGCAAGGTGGGCTACGAGGACACGGCCTTCTTCCGGCGCCTGTTCAAGCGCCGCACGGGCGTCACCCCTTCACGATACCGGCAGCGTTACCTGCGCATCGCTCATCCGTAACGCCCGTCGATGCGGGGCTTCACCAGCATGGCCGCGTAGGTCCACAGGAACAGGGAGAAGGCGGCGATCCAGATGGCCTGGGACAGACCGATCCACAGGACGTGCTGGGCGGGCAGGAGCATGGGCAGGATCACGCGGACCACCGTGCCGGCCACCAGCAACGCCAGCATCCAGGTCACGGTGGCCGGCGGGTCGAACACGTTGCGGCCGGTGTGCCCCAGGCTTACCCGGCACATCATGCCCAGGGTGATGAGGCCGATGCCGCCGTAGGCCATGGCGTGGGTGGCGAGGAAGGGGTTGAGGGCCACGACCGGCGCGAGCGCCTTGAGCGCGAAACCGAACGCAATCCATACGAAGGCCAGGTACAGGCTCCAGAGCAAAGGCTTGCGCCAGATGCCCGGCGCGTGCCAGTCGCGCAGGCGGATCGCCTGGAAGACGAATGCGGCCAGGGCCAGGACCGCGGACAGCGCCGGCTGTGCAAGAAACACCTCCGCTACCACGAAGGCGCCCAGGGAGATCAGGACGGCCTGGTCCAGCCATGGGCGGTCGGGGATGCTGACCGGCCCGTCCACGCCCTTG
This sequence comes from Thioalkalivibrio denitrificans, assembly GCF_002000365.1. GTDB lineage: Bacteria > Pseudomonadota > Gammaproteobacteria > Ectothiorhodospirales > Ectothiorhodospiraceae > Thioalkalivibrio_A > Thioalkalivibrio_A denitrificans. The sequence continues at coordinate 7,444 of NZ_MVBK01000059.1, forward strand.
GTGATGAAAAAGGGCACCACGCGCCGGCCCATGACGAAGACCAGGAAGATCAGCAGGTAGAGCCCCAGGTACAGGCCCGCCTGGGCGCCCTGCGCCATCCAGCCCAGCACCCCCGCATAGAACAGGGCATGGGCGAGCGCCAGCAGGACGGGGACGGCCAGTATGCCCAGCTGTCCCCACTGGCGCGCCTTGATGATCGGATGCGCCACGGCCGCCGTCAGCGCAACGGCGAATGCCATGTCCAGAGCGGCCATGGCCGGAAGCGCGCCAGGATGCGGCACCAGCGCCAGCACCCGAGCCGCCAGCCAGCACAGCGCCAGCAACAGGAGCCCGACACCGTTGAGTGTCTGCACCCCGGTCCAGTTGCGCACGGCGGTGAGCAGGAAGCCAGCCACCACGGCCAGGGTGTAGCCGTAGACCATCTCGTGGCCGTGCCAGAGTATCGAGTGCAGGGGCAGTTGCGGGGCGGCCGCACCCCCGTGATAGACCCAGGTCCACATCAGGGTGGAGATCACCGCGAACAGGCCGGCCAGCAGAAAGAAGGGGCGAAAGCCCAGGTGCAGCAGGGAGACTCGGTAGTCCCCCGGTTGCTCGATGGTCAGCATGTCATTCTCCGGACGGTGTGGACCACGGGATCGGATGATTCCAATGTTGTTGATAACATGTATTTGCAATCCATGTTAGAGGCCCCTCATGTTCGCATGACCGGGATCAAGGTTCCATCCAGCCTGTAGGTCGGCCTTCAGGCCGACATTGTGGTTCCGGATTGACTGTTGCGTCGGCCTGAAGGCCGACCTACATCTGCAGTTTCCTTCTCTGTGCCCTCTGTGACCTCTGTGGCAGGAATTCTTTGAAAAGCTTTTCTGCCACAGAGGTCACAGAGGTCACAGAGGTTCAGACGGTCAGGAAGAATTCCCAAGGACCGGATCAATGTCGTTGGAGATACGGTGCATCGTCAGGCCACAGATGGGGTAACGCAGGTCGGCTTTCAGGCCGACATGGAGGTTCGTCATTGTCTCTCGTGTCTGGCTGTCGGCCAACCTACAGGCCAAGCTTTTCTTCTCTGTGCCCTCTGTGACCTCTGTGGCATGCTTTGAAAGGCGGTCTTGCCACAGAGGTCACAGAGGGCACAGAGGATAAGGATTTCGGCAGAAACCCTGGTGGGTGGGCGTTCCGTAGTGCGCTCAGCGCGGACTACAGCGTGAAGGTGAAGCCGTCCACCAGCAGGCCGGGGAGGCGGGCGCTGACCTCGGAACGTTTTTCGTAGGTGGCGCTCTCCAGTATGTGCTGGCGCTCCGAGGTGATGGCCTCGAGCCGCTCGCCCAGGATGTGCAGCAGGCTTTCGTCGAAGCGCATGACGTTGACGGGCGCCACGGGTTGCCCGTTCTCCACCCACAGGCAGGCAAAGCGGGTCATGCCGGTGATGCGGCAGTGATTGCGGTCCGAGTAATTGCTGTACCAGAGATCGCTGATATACACGCCGGTGCCCAGTGCGGACAGGACCTGATCGGCGGGCAGATCGCCCCCGGCCATGTCCAGACATTCCGGTCGTTCCGAGGCGCAATTGACGGCCTCCCCGTACTCGCGGGCGCTGCGCGCGTTGGCCAGGCAGTCCCGGTAACGACCTTCGCTGATCAGCTCGACACGTTCCGGTTTGATGAAGCCCTCGGGCGTGAACCGGGGGGCAAGCCCGCCCGCGTGGTCTTCGCCGAGGCTGATCCGGGGATCCAGTTGGAAGCCCTCGCGCACCATACGGATCAACGGTGTCTGCGCCGTGCGGTGGCTCTTGAGCCCGAAACCGACCCAGGCCAGCAGGCTCATGAGTTCGTGTACCGCCGACGGCGCCAGGTACACCCGGTAACGGCCGGGCGTCAGCCGCCTTGGCGACTTCGCGAGCAGTGGCAGTGTGTCCCGCGCCTCGGTCAGCTGTCGAGTGACGGTGTCGGCGTCGAACACAAAGCCCGCATGGTGTTGCTTGACCGCCTGGTCAGTGCCGCCGTGCACGCTCCAGTCGGCATTGAAGCTCCAGTCGCTGTGCCAGTTGAACTGGCCCAGTGAGTTGGTGAAGCCGCGAGAGATTCGTCCGCTGCTCCAGATGCCGGCCACGTCCAGCCCCCGAGCCGCATCCAGCCAGTGTTCCACTGCCTCCTCGGCCGCGGGCAGCCGGTTGTCGCCCTCGTGACGGCTGTTCACGGGCTGCGTGGCGAAATGCAGGTAGGGGTCTTCCGGAAGTCGGGGCAGCAGATCGCGCAGCTCTCCGACCATGGCAACCGCCCGGGCGGCGTCTGTCTCGTCTTCACCGGTCAGCGCAAGATCGGCGCGGGCCGCGCGACCCTTGCAAATCAGTTCCAGCATCAGGACTTGCTGGCGAACGTGTCCCGCCTGGCGCACGCGCGCCCGGTTGATGCGCACGAAGTCGCTGTCCTCCGCCCCCAGGTTGAGCAGCAGCACCTCGTCGGAGGCGAGTCCGGCGAAGGCATCGTCTGCAAGGGCACGGAAACGCGTTTCCAGCTCAGTCACCGCCAAAGACCTCCACGTCGTGGAACAGGCAGGGCGGCGAGGCATGGCCCACATGGATCATCTGGTTGGGTTCGGCCTTGCCGCAGGAGGGCGTGCCCCAGGCCTCCACGGTGTCGGCAGTGCCTACGCCCGCGAGGTTGCGCCAGAACTCGGCCGAGATTCCCCGGTAGCAGGGATTGCGCACGACCTCCCGAAGCTCACCGTCGCGGATCATGCGTCCCCATTCGCAGCCGAACTGGAACTTGTTGCGCCGATCGTCGATGGACCACGAACGGTTGGTATCCATAAGCACCCCGTACCCGACCGATGCAATGAGATCCTCGAGGCTCGATTCGCCGGGTTCCACGTTGAGGTTAGCCATGCGGTCCACCGCCGGGCGGTTCCAGGCGCAGGCCCGGGCGTTGGCCACCCCGGGCAGCCCCGCGCGCGCTGATGACAGCGCGCCGCCCAGCGGGCGTTCCAGGATGCCGTCACGGATCAGCCAGGTGCGTTCGGCGGGCGTGCCTTCATCGTCATAGCCGTAGGCCGCCAGTTCACCCGGGAAGGCAGGGTCGAAGGTGACGTTGAGCAGTTCCGAGCCGTAACGGTAGTGACCGAACATGTCGGTGGAGACGAAGCTGCCTCCGGCGTAGTTGCGCTCGTCACCCAGAATGCGGTCCAGTTCCAGCGGGTGACCGATGCTCTCGTGGATCTGCAGCATCATCTGGCTGGGCATGAGCACGAGGGAGGCGACGGCCTCCGGGCATTCGGGGGCGTCCAGCAGTGTCAGCGCCTCATGGGCCACCCGCGCGGCGTCGTCGTGGAAACGGAAACGCTCCAGCACCTCCAGTCCGCCCTGGCCGCCGGAATTCCAGCCGCCGCCGGTGCGCACCTGTGTCTGCGCGCCGCGGTTGGCGACGGCGGCGTAACCGGGCATGAGGATGTGCTGGTGCTGCTCGATCTCCACTCCATCGCTGGTATGGAGATGCGTTTGCACGTGCCGCCGGGTCATTCGGGCCTGGCGGTCCACGATGCAATCGTGAATGGCCAGTGCCCGGTCGATGTGGTGCAGCCGGTCCAGCTTCTCTTCAAGCGGCCAGTGCGCCCACGGGATCTCCACGGGAGTCGCATACTCGCCGGATTGCCGGGGCCGCGGGAACAAGTCGGTGTCGAACAACGGGTGGCGGCGGCTGCACGCCAGCCAGCGCAGGGCCTGCTCGCAGGCGGCCCGGAGTCCGTCGCGGGTCAGGTCACTGGTGGCCGCATAGGCCAGACCGCCCCGATCCACCAGGGTGATGTGGGCGCCCTGGTCCAGGCTGCGCGCCGGAGGTTCCACCACGCCCGCACGCACCCGCAGGGTTTCGGTATCCTCGCCCACGAGGCGCAGGGACCAGAACTCTACCTGGGGAACCACTGACAGGAACTGTTCGAAAGCCCGTTGGAAGTGCATGGGGTGACGTTATCCCTTCGGCTGCGCTGACCCGCGTCAGGATGATTCTAATTCCCACGCCGGCCGGGATCACCCGTATCCGCATACGGGTATGACCGATGCATTACCACACAGGGTGTGGCGAGGAACAGAAAAGGAAAAGGCGGTCTCTCGCGAAGGCGCCAAGCCCGCCAAGGAAATCTCGGAATGATCGAATGTCCGATGGGTACCACCGCGCTTAACCCGGACATTGCACCGAGGCGGCACCGGGGCCGAAAGATTCGGCCTGCCCATCCCGTTCAAGAGCCCTTCTTTGCGGGCTTTGCGTCTTGGCGAGAGAAATGTTCCTGTTCTTTATGTCGCCTCATCCCGCTGGGCGCTCCCACGTATACATGTGGTTGGCGGGCTCGTTCAGGCCGCCATCATCCCCTCCAGGGCGGCCTGGTCCGGTCCAATGAACGGCGGGGCGTCGGGGGCCTTGGCGAGGTTGCCCAGAAGCGTGCCGGTCATGGCTTCGGCCGGCGGCAGGTGACTGCTCAGCACCCGCCTCGGCTGCAGGTCGGTCACGGCCTGAAGGCTCTCCCGGAATCGGCCCCGGTCCACCCGGTGCAGCCACGGGGCATCCACCGTGGCCCAGCCGATCATCCCGGCACACAGCACCCCGGGATCCACCTCGGCCGCGCTTCCCGCCGGGGCGGGCAGAAGGGCGCCGAAGCAGTCGGCGCTGAACAGCGTGCCCGTCGACGGATCGAACAGGCCGGTGGATTCCGGCGCGTCAAACACGGGCGGTGCCACGGCCAGCAGCCCGCGGTCGCCCGCATCCAGGCATTGCCCGGGATTGACCAGGTGGACACGGTCTACCGGCAGCCCCAGCAGGCCCAGCTTGCCCATGCCGAGGAAAGTGGTGACCACCCGGGCGTTGGGGGCGTGTTCCAGCACCGCGGCCAGGTTGCCCACGTGATCCGGATCCGGGTGGGTCAGCCAGATCCATTCGAGCCGCGCCGGGTCGATGGATTGCTCCAGGGCCTTGAGGAACGCCTCGCCAAGCGCCGCAAGCCCCGTGTCCACCAGCACCGGCCGGGCGGCGCGGATCACGAAGGCGTTGACGGCCAGCACGCCGAAGCCCGGCACGGGCAGCCAGGTGCCTAGGGCGTCCACGTCCGGGCTGACAGGGGTCGTGGTGATCATGGGTTGTGTGGTCATCGGGATGTTCCTCCCCGTGGTTGAGGTGAAGGCAAGACGTCCGGCGCTCCGGTTGCAGGGCAAATTTCAGTAAACATGTGTGTTCACATGACGACTGAGATTAGTCCCGGTCCGGTGGCTTGTCAATATTTCGATGAACATCTATGATCACTGATATGGGTACGCGCAGATACACGCTCCGCAAGCGTGCCGAGGCACAGGAGGACACTCGGGCGCGCATCGTAGATGCCATGATCGAGGTGCACCGGGATCTGGGGCCCCGCAACGCCACCGTGAGCGCCATCGCCCAGAAGGCGGGGGTGCAGCGCCTGACCGTGTACCGCCATTTCCCGGACGATGAGAGCCTGTTCGAGGCCTGCACGTCCACCTGGCTGCAGCGCAATCCGCCGCCGGATCCGGCCGCGTTCCAGGGGGTGTCAGATCCTGTCTCCCGCACACGGCGAGGCCTTGAGTCCCTGTACGCCTACTTCGGGAGCACGCACCGGATGTGGGCTGTCTCCTACCGCGACGTGGAGGAGGTGCCGGCCCTGCAGGGGCCCATGGCGGGTTTCGAGGCCTGGCTGGATGATTTTCACCAGGCCCTTCTTGGAGGCTGGCGGCTGCGGGGTGCCCGACGTGAACGCCTGGCCGATACGCTTGCGCTGGCGCTGCGTTTCCATACCTGGCAGACCCTGGATACACGGGGCCTCGATGATACGGCCAAGGCCGGGCTGGTGATGGAGTGGCTCATGGGCATCGCGGGCGGGAGGCGGGCGCGATGACGGTCCGCATCGCGCTGCGGCGGATCTATGCGGCACCGGAGGCCGACGATGGCTTGCGGGTGCTCGTGGACCGGCTCTGGCCGCGCGGTGTGCGCAAGGCCGATGCCAAGGTCGGTCTGTGGCTTCGTGAGATCGCGCCGTCCCACGAGTTGCGCCGCTGGTTCGGCCACGATCCGGGGCGCTGGATGGCGTTTCGCGATCGTTACCGGGACGAACTGGCCCGGCAGCCGCAACGCCTGCGCGAACTGATGGACCACTGCCGGCGTGGCCCGGTGACCCTGCTCTATGCCGCCCGGGACGAGACCCGCAATCATGCGGTCGTGCTGCGCGAGGTTTTGCTGGGAGAGTTTATTGAGGAGGCGCGTCCCAACGAGGCCTCCTCTCCCGTGTGCTACCTGGGCGCCGGGGATGCCCATGACAGCTGAAGCGCCTGTTCACACTGATCCCGTTCGATGCACCCTGTGCGCCGGCCGCACTGTCGGCCATGCGGCCGACCTCAGGCGTTCCTATCTTCGCTGCGACCACTGCGGGCTCATCTTCGCCCATCCGTCGAGCCATCCGGACCGCGACACCGAGAAGGCCATCTACGATCTGCACGAGAACCATCCCGGCGATCCGGGTTACCGCGCATTTCTCTCCCGCTTGGTCATGCCGCTCCTCGAACGGCTGAGCCCCGGGATGGAGGGGCTGGACTATGGTTGCGGCCCCGGCCCGGTCCTGTCGATGATGCTGGAAGAGGCCGGCATGCGGGTGACCTGCTTCGACCCCCTTTACGCTCCGGACGATTCGGTGCTTAGCCGCCGCTATGATTTCGTCACCTGTACAGAAGTTGTGGAACACTTCCATCGTCCGGCCGAAGACTGGTCCCGTCTCGCGGCACTGTTGCGGCCAGGGGGCTGGCTCGGGGTGATGACCCGAATGGTGCCCGAGGACCGGACGTTCGGGGACTGGCACTACAAGAACGATCCCACCCACGTGAGCTTTTACAGCCCGAAGGTGATGCGTTGGCTGGCCGCTGCCCTGGACCTGCAACTCGTGCGGTTGCAGGGCGATGTGGTGCTGATGCGCAAACCGGCCTGATTTCCGGTTGTCCGGGCCCGCGGTGGTCTATACAGTCGGGGCAAGGTGTCGTATCCAGGGGTGCCCCATGTTCATCAGCGTGCTCGAACTGTTCAAGATCGGCATCGGGCCGTCCAGCTCCCACACCATGGGCCCCATGGTGGCGGCAGCCACCTTCGCGCAACGGGCGGGCGCATGGCTGGCCGACCATCAGCGTGATGAAGCGGTTTCCGTACGCTGCGTTCTGAAGGGTTCGCTGGCCTACACGGGCAAGGGCCACGCCACGGACCGTGCGGTGACGCTCGGGTTGCACGGGCATCTGCCCCGAAACGTGGCGGAGGAAGATGTGGATGCGCTGACGCAGGCGCTCGGAGGCAGGGATTCCGTCATCGTCAACGGCGATCTCCACATCGGTTTCAGACCGGATCGCGATATCGTGTTCGATCGGGGCGAGCCGTTGCCCGAGCATCCCAACGGCATGATCTTCGAGTTGCGGGATGCATCGGGACAGGTGCTGATGTCAGAGACGTACTTCTCCATCGGCGGCGGGTTCATCAGCACGCCGGAGGAGATCAACCGGCTGGTTGCGCCCTTGCGCATGACAGGTGCGGATGACTGTCCCTGGGGATTCGACTCCGCAAAGGAGATGTTGCGCATGGCTCGCGAGAGCGGGCTTTCCATCGCCGCCATGAAGCGCGCCAACGAACTGACCATCATGGATGACGCGGCGCTGGACGAGGGGCTGGATGCGATCTGGCAGGCCATGAAGCGTTGCATCCACCGGGGCTTGTCGACAGGGGGCGAACTGCCAGGCGGGTTGCACCTGACACGGCGCGCCTGCGATCTGCACGAGCAACTGCTGGCCAATCCCGACGAGTCCACCATGAACGACTGGTTGTGCGCCTATGCCATGGCCGTCAACGAGGAGAACGCCGCCGGCCACATGGTGGTGACCGCGCCGACCAACGGTGCCGCCGGTGTGATCCCTGCCGTGCTGTACCGTTTCGTGCACGACGAGGGCGGCACTGATGTTCAGGTGCGCGACTTTCTGCTGACTGCGGCCGCCATCGGCGGACTGATCAAACATCGCAGCTCGATCTCGGGTGCCGAGGTGGGGTGTCAGGGTGAGGTCGGTTCCGCGGCCGCCATGGCGGCCGCAGGCCTTTGCGCTGTGCGCGGAGGCACGCCGGAGCAGATCGAGAACGCTGCCGAGATCGCGCTGGAGCATCACCTGGGCATGACCTGCGATCCGGTCAAGGGACTGGTACAGGTGCCCTGTATCGAGCGCAACGGTTTCGGCGCCATCAAGGCCTGGACGGCCGCGTCCCTGGCGCTGCGCGGCAGCGGCAAGCATTTTGTCGCGCTCGATGATTGCATCGCCGCCATGAAACAGACGGGCGAGGAAATGTCGTCACGATTCAAGGAGACGTCCCTGGGCGGCCTGGCAGTGAGTGTGACGGAGTGTTGAGGGCGGCTCGGTGCGATAGATCACCGCGGGATGAGGCGCGACCGCCTCGGGCATGCCAGACTGGAACCGGATTGACGGCGGCTTACACACACAGCGGGTGCAGATCGCGGAGCCACTCCACGGCCTTGTCGCCCGACAGCGGGCGGGCGATAAAGTAACCCTGGGCGAGATCGCAGCCCACCTCGGTCACGTAATCCAGCGCTTCGCGGGTTTCCACGCCCTCCGCCGTGCAGCGCAGGCCCAGGCCGTGTCCCAGGTCCACAATGCTGCGGATCACGGTACGCGATTCACGGGATTCCATGGCCGTCATGACGAAGGACTTGTCCACCTTGATCTCCGAGAATGGCAGACGCACGAGCTGGACCATGGATGAGAATCCGGTGCCGAAGTCGTCGATGGACAGGTGGAATCCCTTCATTCTCATGCGCGTGAGCAGGTCCAGTGAGGCAACGGGATCGTCCATGGCGCTGGTTTCCGTGAGTTCGAAGATCAGGTTGGCGGGATGGATCTCCAGTGCTTCGCAGCGCGCCGCCAGACGGTCAACGAAAGCCGCATCATTGAGCGTGCGTGCCGAGATGTTCACCGACATGGTGAGTGCGTCCGTGGCCCGGGCCCGCAGGCGGCTGCAGGGATCGAGTACGCTGTCCGGAGGAAGTGCTTTCAGCCAGGCCAGTGCCTGGTCCAGCACCTGCTCCGTGAGTGTGTCGATCAGCCCGGAGGACTCCGCCAGCGGGATGAACCGGTCCGGCCCGATAATGCCGTGCTCGGGGTGCACCCAGCGTACCAGCGCTTCGAAGCCGGCGAGTTTCTCCGAGCCGCACTCGATCTTGGGTTGGTAGATTACCGAGAACTGACGCGCATCCAGCGCCGCCTTCAGATGCGCCTCGGTGATTTCCGGCTTCGGCCGTCGCGTGCGTGCGGGTGCCGCTGTGTTATTGGCTGTTTCGCCAGGGGTCAGCAATTCCCAAAGGTCGGCAGCGGTGAAGGGTTTCGCCAGTACGCCGACGATGTTGAGACCGTGGCCGGCGGCGGCCCGCCGGGCGGCATCCAGGATGCGCTCGCCCACGCCGCTGGTGATGATGATGCCTGCATCGCAGCCCCGGTCGGCCAGGCTGGACATGACCTCCACGCCGTCCATATCCGGCATGATGAGGTCCAGCGCAATGTGTGTCGGACCCCATGATTCCACCTGCAGAAAGAACTCTGACGGTGTACTGACAAAGCGCGCCACGGCCCCTGCGCCTTCAGCCATGAACTCCATGGTGCGGCCCACCATGGGATCGTCGTCGAGAATAAGCAGTCGGCATTCACTCATTACTTGGCTTGCTCCCGGTCCTGCCGTTCGTGCCACCCGGCATGACCACGTCAGTGAGCAGCAGGTCGATGGTATCGCTACTGCGCACGATGTCCGGCTCATTCCTGGCGTCGCTGGCAGACGACACCTGGTAGCCGCGATTCAGCAGCAGGGTTTCGACGTTGGCCGGCTCATCATTCTCCACCACCAGAACGAACTCCATACCGCCAGTCGGGGAAAGTCGCGTGTTGGCCCGTGTAGCGCAATGCCCTGCCTGTGACCGCAAGGCTTTGGGCAAGTAAATGTACACCGTAGTTCCATGCGCGAACTCGGGGTGCTATCGGATCGCTCACTGGCGCCGCGTCACCGCGGCCCGTCTAGCGCCTCCCGCACCTTGCGCGCCAGGTCGGCCTGACGGTACGGCTTCGCCAACAGCAGGACACCGGTATCCAGCCGGCCCTGGTGCACGATGGCGTTCTGCGTGTAACCCGATGTGTAGAGGACTCTGATGTCGGGGTGCAGTGCGCGGGCCGCGTCCGCCAGTTCCCGCCCGTTCATGCCGCCCGGCATGACCACATCCGTGAACAGGAGATCGACATTCAGGTGCTCATGCAGGACTCCGAGTGCCTCGTGTGCGTTGGTGGCGACCAACACCGTATAGCCCAGGGCGCTGAGTTGTTCCTGCGCATACCGGCGCACCAGCCTGTCGTCTTCCACAAGCAGGATGATCTCGTCTCCACGCCGGGTTCCTGCATCGGTTGTCGCCGCAGCATCTTTCATATCGGTGTGCGCGGCTCGCGGCAGGTACAGCCGCACCGTGGTGCCATGACCGGGTTCGGAGTAGATGCTTATCTGGCCTCCGGACTGCTTGACGAAGCCGTGCACCATGGACAGGCCGAGGCCCGTGCCACGTTCCGCGCCCTTGGTAGTGAAGAACGGTTCGAACACCTTGTCCAGGATCTCCGGGGCGATCCCCTCGCCGGTGTCGGTCACACTCAACAGTACGTACTCTCCGGGATTCACTTCCATGTGCGTGTCGGCATAGTGCTCGTCCAGCACGGCGTTCGCAGTCTCGATGGTGAGAAAGCCTCCGTCGCCCATGGCATCGCGAGCGTTGATACAGAGGTTAAGCAGCGCATTCTCAAGTTGGCCGGGGTCCACCATGGCGGGCCACAAGTCCGGGGTGAGTACGAAGCGGATCTCGATGTGTTCACCCAGCGCCCGCTGCAGCAGATCGGTGATGCCCTCGAGATGCGCATTGGCGTCGATGATCCGGGGTTCCAGGACCTGGTGGCGGGAGAAGGCCAACAGTCGCTGGGTCAGCTCCGCGCCGCGCTGGGCGGCCGAGCCGATCATGTCCACCAGTCCGCGCAGGGTGTCATCCCTGTCCATGCGCAGTTGCAACAGTTCGGCGTTGCCGATGATGACGGTAAGCAGGTTGTTGAAATCGTGTGCGACGCCGCCGGTGAGCTGACCGATGGCCGACAGCCGATCCGACTGATTGAGCGTATGGATCATGCGCCGGGTATGGAGCATGCGAGAAAGATGCCCGGCCACACCGTCCAGCAGCGGCTGTTCCTCGGGCAGGAAAGGGTCGGATTGCGGTTGTGCCTCGGCTGGAAGGCGCGTGTAACCCACTTCGATGAAGCCCTCGTCCGTGCCGTCGTGCCGGATGGTGCTCATGATCTTGAATGTCGGTGTCTCCCAGCAAGGGCTGCGCCATTCTTCGGAACCAATCACCACACGGGCCACGGCATGCTCCGGCCAGGTGAATCCCGCCGGGAGCATGTTGGCCACCTCCTCACAGACCTCGTACGTTGTCCTGGTCGCATCCGCAGTCAGTTCCAGGATCCGGTACAGGGTGCGCAGTTCCTTGACCCGCTCGCGCAGGTCGACCTCCATCTGGCGCATGTGGGTGACGTCTACAGCCACTCCCGCAATGCGATACACTTGTCCTCGGTCGTCATGAATCGGGAATGCGCGGTCCAGTATCATGCGCACGGAGCCGTCGGGCCGCACGACACGATACTCCTCGTTGTAGGTGCCCTTCGCCTGACGTCCGGCTGCTTCGATGACCCGGGCGCGATCTTCTTCATGGATGGCGTCCAGCCAGACCTCCGGTCTGTCGTAGAGCGCACCGCAGGACACGCCCCAGACGCGCTCGAAGGCCGGACTGACATAGAGTACGGAACGCTTGTCCGGGGTGCTCATCCAGAAGACCTCGTCGATGTTCTCGGCCAGCTGGCGGAAGCGTTCCTCCTGGTCCTTCAGCGTGTCCTCGTACTGCTGCCGCTGGTCGACCATGCGGTTGAAAAGCCGAGCGAGTTCACCCAGCTCGTCATTGCCGCGGATGGGAATGTGCGTGTCGGGATCACCCCGGGCGAACAGACTGAGACCGCGTTGCAGGTCTGCCAGGGGCCTCCTGAGCCGGCGATGGATTAGGGTGAAGCCGATCAAGGACAGGAGTGCGAGGGCCATCGCGACGGCCGTAAGGGTGCCCACCAGCGCCATGAGAGCCGTGGCGACCGACTCGTCCTGTGCGCGATCGAGGGTATTGAGCACATCGGTCACCCCGGAGCGGTGGACAAGCAACTGTCGGCTCAGGGCCATCAATGTGTCGCGTTGGAGTTCGTCCGCGTGGAGCAGTGAGGTATCCGGTGCCGCCTCTGCCAGTACCTCGCTCAGATGCGCGATCTCGTTCAGGTGCAGTATTGCCGGCGCACCGGCGACGGGGTCCAGAGTCCTGATCGACTCCGCGAGTCGCCTTGCATCGACGCCTACACCCTGCAGGACGTCGATGTCGCTGCGGATCAGGGTGACGTAATCGATGGCGGACTTGAACTGCTCCATCTCTGTGCGCAGTTCCGAGAACGTGTGGATATCCTCAAGATGCCCCGAGAATGTGCGCCAGGCGTGGACGCTGAATGCCCCAAGCAACAGCAGAGCCGCAAGCGCAGCGGTCAGGAACGTCCCGGAGAGCGTGCGCAGTTTCATGGGCCCGGCTCCGCGGGCCGCGCCGGTGAGTGAATGTAGGCCGGGAGCTTGACCCTGTGGGGCGCGACGCGGGAAAGCGGCCCGGCCTCGAGGTACTGGCCGGGTTTCGGGAGGTATGACCGGGCGAACTCCGGCCGCCGGCGCAGCCACTCGAATTGGGTGTCCAGGTTGGAAAGCACGGACCAGCCCAGGTTTATGTGCCAGATGATGTTGGACGGCGGCGGCGTGTGCAGCGCGTCCGGGTTGCGGTAGATGTGATCGATGGCCCGAAGATAGCCGCGCAGCACCCGGTCTGTGATGTCCGGGCGAGCCAGGGCAATTTCCCTCCGTGTCACGAGCAGCCAGTCCACGGCGTGGAGTTCCCGCATGGAGAAGACCACTGCCTGATCGCCGAGGGTCTCGGTGATGGGTTCCACCCAGGGATCCCAGGTGACCGCCGCGTCGATGTGACCCCGAGCCAGGCCCTCGGCCAGTTCACCGATGGGCATGTCTACCAGGGTCACGGAATCACTGGCCATGCCGTGAAACTCGGCGAACCGGTCCCAGGCGTGGTGAGCGGAGGTGTCGAGCACGAGGCCGATACGCCGCCCGGCCAGTTGCACTGGTCTTTCAATGCCCCGTCGTCGGTCCGTCACCACATGATGGGAGAGATTGGACAGGGTGACCGAGGCGAGGATGACGACATCGTCTCCCGGATCCCGTGATGTGACCGTCCTGCGCAGCAGGCCGATGGCCACCGGTTCCGGGGCTGCCAGAGCGAATTCCACTTCCTCACCAAGGAGTGCCTCGAAGGCCTGCTTGCCGGTGTCATACTGCTCGACCCGGATGACCTCGCGGGTTCGCGTGTCATGCTCGGGGGGGTTGAAGTAGCCCAATTCGGCGGCGATGCGTGTGGGCGCATCGCCCACCCAGGGCGATCCGGCGATGCGAAACTCGGGCGGCGTTTTGGCGCCAGGTTCAGCAGTCGCTGTCCCGCACAGTGTGGTCGCCATCAGCAGCAAAACGATCCATCGCGCCGCAGACGGACGCCCCGGTTCGCGGCTGCTCATGCGCGATGCCACGGCTCCATCGGCGGCTGCGCCGCGACCAGATTGGCTGGCCTGCCCTTCGATGCGAGCCGCGCGTACTGTGCACGTGGCGGCATTCATCAAGAAACCCCTGATTATTATTATTGTTCAAGGTGTTGAGTCGGCTGACCCTCCGTGGAGGATAGCAGTCCCCGCGTTGTACGACGGCCCGGCCCAGGTCTTTTTCTTGCAGTGCGACACGCACCGTCTAAGGTCTACATTGACACCGTAGCACAGGATCTCCTAAAAGGTGCTATGAAGATACATCTTTGGAATTGCTCGTGACCGATTGGGGAGTCCACAGATTCTCCGGCGTGTCCGACGTGGTGTGCGCGCTGCAGCGCAACCCGGGAGTATCTCTCGCGCTGGTAATTGTTGCGCTGTTCAGCAACGCGGGCCTGCTGCTGGTGGAAGAGGCGGTCAGGGGGCCGTTGTCACTGTTTCTCTTCGCCCCGGTGATCCTCGCCGGGCTGGCCTTCGGATTCTTCTGGGGAATCACGGCCGCACTCGTTTGCAGTCTGGCGATCTCGCCCTGGCTGTTCCCGGCGGAACCTGGTGTTCAGGCTGTTTCCTGGGTGGACTGGGCCATACGCACCACGTGGTTCTGCGTGGTGGGCGGGCTCGTGGGTATCCTGGCGGGCAACGCCCGGGACATGGCAGGGCAGATCAACCGCATGCGGGGGGTCGACCCGAGTACCGGGCTGCCGGACTTCGATGGCGCCAGGAAACACATCGAGGTACTGCTGAGCAGCACGAGCGGTGACACGGCGGGGGACGATGTTCATGTCACCCAGATCCGCGTGACCAATTTCGAGCAGCTCAAGACGCTGTGCGGCATCCGGCGCACCGAAGAGATCATGCATCAGCTGCGCGAGCGTGTGCGCGCGGCACTGCCCGCGGACAGTTACGTGAGCCGCTCGGAGGCGGACCTGTTCACGGTCGTCAATTCGGGGGAGATGACGCCTTCCGCCACGGAGCAGTTCAAGCGCCTGCAGGAGATCAGCGAGGCACCCTTCGAACTGGACGACATGCTTGTCTTCACGGATCTCGTGGCCGGGATGGCCAGCGGTCCACGGTCCGGCGTCAGTGCCGAGCAGCTGTTGTCCAACGCCAACGAGCAGGTGACGCGCCGTCTCCGCCAACGCACAATGGCGGATGGCCACGGGATGACCTATGTCGATGCAGGACCGGCCAATCTAAAGCTGCTGGGCGAGGTGGGCCGGGCCATCGAGGACGGCGAGATCCGCGTGGTGTACCAGCCGGCGCTCAACCTGCATACGCGCGAGTTCGTGCACCTGGAGGCCCTGGCGCGCTGGAACCACCCCACCCGGGGGCTGGTGCCGCCGAGCAAGTTCATCCCGCTGATTGAGCAGGCCGACGTGGTGCATCAGTTCACACGGTGGATGTTCCAGGAGGTGGTCGCCCGGGTGGCCGAGTGGGCTGCACACGGCAACGCGCTTACGGTGTCCATCAACCTGTCCCCGCGCAATCTCATGGATCGCACTCTGCTGCTGGAGATTCCGCCGCTGCTGGAGAAGCAGGGTGTGAAGCGTGACTGCCTCGGACTGGAGATCAGTGAGCACGTGATCATGTCGCTCAAGGGCCCGCAGCTGGAACGCATGCGCGAGCTCAAGAATCTGGGCGTGCGATGCGCCGTGGACAACTTCGTTGGCAACCGGGTGCCGCTCACCCACCTGCGCACGCTCCCGGTGGACACCATCAAGCTGGACGTGGCGCGTCTATGCGACGAATCCGGGCGGCTGAAGGATCCGGAGACCATGCGCATCGTGGTGCGCATGGCCCATGACCTGGGCCTGGACGTAATCGCCAGCGGCGTGGAGAACGAGGTGCAGCTCAAGGAATTCGTTGCGCTGGGCTGTGACGTGCTGCAGGGATTCCTCATCGCCAGGCCGCTGGAGGCGGACAAGGTCGAAGACACCTTGCGTTCCGCCGGAGGCATCGCGGATCGGCCGATGTTTGCGGGCATCGGTGCTGCCGGTGGCGCAGGGACCTGATTGATGCGAAGGGGAGCCACGACAGAATCATGGGCATGAATCCCGGCGACGACCGTTGCCCCTGGTGCCTGGGTTTTCCGGAGTACGTGCGCTATCACGACGAAGAGTGGGGCGTACCCTGTTTCGACGAGCGTCATCTCTTCGAGATGCTGATCCTGGAGGGTGCGCAGGCCGGCCTGTCCTGGGCCACCATCCTGAAGAAACGGGAGCATTATCGTGTCGTGTTCGATCGCTTCGATCCCGAGCGCATGGCGCGTTTCACGCCGAAGCGTATCGAACGCCTGCTCGCCGATCCCGGCATCGTGCGCAACCGGCTCAAGGTGGAGGCCGCGGTGGGCAATGCCCGGGCATGGCTGGCATTGAAGGACAAGGGGATCGATGTCGTCGAATACCTGTGGCGCTATGTGGAGGGCCGTCCGGTGGTGAACCGTTTCGAGTCCCTGTCACAGGTGCCTGCATCCACACCGGTGTCCATGGCCATGAGCCGCGACCTGAAGAAGGCGGGCTTCCGGTTCGTGGGCAGCACCATCTGCTATGCCTTCATGCAGGCAGTCGGCATGGTGAACGATCATCTGGTCGGCTGCCCCTGGCATGATCAGCCGGGTGTCGGACCGGGGCAGAAAAAACGCCGCACCCGGTAGCCCGAATGCGGCGCAGCGCGCGGAACGCGCCAGGAGCCTGTCCGAGTACTTTCTGCTCAGATGTCCAGACCGGGGTCGCCTTCGACGTTCTTGAGACGGGGGGTGTACGGCTCGCCGACGCGCACGGTCTTGACGTCGCGCAGGTAGTCTTCCACCACCTCCCAGATGGGGCGGTCGTCCACCGGCGCCGCGACGCTCGCCCAGCCGGCGACCACGTACCTCTTGTCCGCCTTCATCGGTTCCCCGTTGACCTCCAGGTCGCTGATCCGGTTGCCCAGGGACTGATGCGGGTCGATGGTGTAGCGCAGACCGCCGGTGCGCACCATGTCGCCGCCCCGGTGCAGGTATGGATTGGCATTGAAGATGCTGTTCGCCACGTCCTCCATCACGAACTTGATCTGCTCGCCGGTCATTTCGTTGCGGGTGATCTCCGAGTAGGTGGTCACCGTCTGGGTCATCAGGTCCTCGAAGGTGATGGGCTGGCCGGGCAGTACGCTGACGCCCCAGCGGAAACCCGGCGAGAAGGCGATCTCGGCATCCATCTCGCGCAGCATGGCCTGGATGATCACCTCGTCGAAGGTGCCGTTGAAGTTGCCGCGCCGGTACAGGAGGTCGTCCGAGACGGCCAGTTCCTCTGAGAGCTTGTCCGCGTAGGGGGCGCGCACTTTCTGGATGTATTCGCTCATCTCGCGGTCGGGTTCCAGCAGGTTCGAGAACACGGGCACCAGCTTGAACCGGTAATCGCGCACGCCGTTGTCGCGCACGTCCAGATCCATCACACCCAGGAACTTGCCGTTGGAGCCGGCGTTGGTCACGATGGTCTTGCCGTTGCCATTGTCCACCTCGACGGCACCGGGGATGGCGTCATGGGTGTGTCCGCCCATGATGACATCGATGCCTTGCACACGGCGCGCCATCTCGAAATCAGTGACCATGCCGTTGTGAGAGAGCACGATCACGGCCTTGGCGCCGGCGGCGCGGGCCTCCTCGACCATCCGCTGCATGCGGCTGTCCCGGATGCCGAAACTCCAGTTGGGGATCATGTATTGCGGGTTGGCGACGGGGGTATAGGGGAATGCCTGACCGATGATGGCCACCGGCACGCCGTTGACTTCGCGGATCACGTAGGGATCGAACACCGGTTCCTCCCAGTCCACGTCCACGATATTCTGCGCAACCCAGTCGATGCCTGCGTCCTTGAAATCGTTCTCGACGACTTCCAGCACGCGTTCCTCGCCGAAGGTGAACTCCCAGTGGCCGATCATCACGTCCACGCCCAGCAGTTTCTGTGCATCCACCATGTCCTGGGCGTTGGTCCAGAGTGACGTGGCGGAGCCCTGCCACGTGTCGCCGCCATCGAGCAGCAGCGCGCCCGGACGCTCGGCGCGAAGCTTCTTGACCAGCGTGGAAAGATGGGCAAAACCGCCTACACGGCCGTACTTGCGCGCGGCCTCGGTGAAATCCAGGTGGGTGACCGCATGAGCCATGGGCGTGCCGGGCTTGATGCCGAAATGCCCCAGCAGCTTGTCGCCCACCAGCACCGGCGGTTTGCCGTGCATGTCGCCCACGCCGATGTTGATGTTGGGTTCGCGAAAGTAAATCGGATTGAGCTGTGCGTGGCAGTCGGTGTAGTGCAGCAGCGAGACGTTGCCGAAGCGCGGCAGGTCGTAGAAGTCGGGAGGTACGTCCTTCCAGTTCGGGCGTGTACCGGCCCAGCTGTTCAGGCTGAAGCCCGCGGCGCTGGCGGCCACCAGCACTTCAAGAAATTCCCGGCGCGTCAGGTTCATCGCAATCCTCCTGGTGTCGTAGGTAGCTCGTTGTTGTCTGTTGCGCGATCAGGGCGCTGTGCCCGAGTGCGGCGGCGTGGCCGTGATGGCCGACATGCCCTGGCCCGGAGGTTTCACGTTGCCGCGCGACGAGGGCGGATGCATGACTCCGTGGCGCGGTCAGGCACGCCGGTGATGCATGATTGCGGTCCCTGGATGTAGCGAGCGAACCGCGACTGCGACAAGAGAATGTGAGTGTACCGGACCTGTGCCCACACCTCGGGTGTGCGACCTCAGGCGAGGTGATTTGTTCCGCGACATCCTAACGCATGCGCGTCGATCTGGGCATGCTGCGGTGCGGAATGCGGGCTTGTGTCGTGCATTACATGCGCTGCTGCCCTTATCTCACCACCACGTGTGGGACATGGGCGCGCAAGCGTTCGATCAACGTCGGGTCATCGAGCGGATCACGGTCATTCACCGGGGGCGGCCGGCAACGTTGCAGTACGTATTGCTGCACACCGCGGTCGGCCAGCCACCGGGCCAGTGTGAGCAGTCGTTCCGTGCTCAGGAGCGATGGATCCACGGTGGTGCGGAACTCGTGATCGACACCGCTCGCCATCAGCAGGCGGGCACTTTCGGCTGCGCGATCTCCGCTGCCGGGTACGCCCGTGATGCGCGCGTAATCTTCCAGCGGCGCCTTCAGATCGAAGCCCACCCAATCCACCAGGGGCAGCACCCGGGCAAGACGCTCGGGATAAGGCCCGCCGGTGTGCAGGCCGGTGAGGAAACCCATCTCCCGGGCCTCGCGCAGGGCCTCACCCAACCCTGACTGAAGCGTGGGCTCGCCGCCGCTGAACACCACGGCATCCAGCAGGCCACGGCGCCGCTCGAGGAATCTCAGCACCGCCGACCACGGGCGGTCACCGGGGCCGCGGGGGATGAGATGGGGGTTGTGGCAGTAGCCGCACTGCCAGGGGCAGCCCTGGCAGAAGACCACCGCCGAGAGACGGCCGGGCAGGTCCAGGGTGGTCAGTTGCGTGAGGCCGCCCACGGCGAATCCCGGTACTTCACCGGGGCGGCCGTTGGTTTCGGGGAATGTGGTGACGGGTGATGCCATGGCGTGAATCCGGCTGTTCGGACATGCAGGAACTTTCGCCAGGATGCTGGGAAAGCACATCGTTCAATCTGCAGGGCGGATAAGCGCAGCGCATCCGCCCTGCGACCTGTAGGTCGGGCTTCAGCCCGACAGTGGAGTGCCTGAAATGCGCCTCGGCTGTCGGCCTAAAGACCGACCTACAGGTGGCGGCCCACGTCGTCACATCATCCGGTGTTCGCGGAAGTGGCGCCGCTCGGTGTGCTCGCTTTTCTTGCCGGGGTTGAACTCGGCCACGGGGCGGTGATAGCCCATTACGCGGGTCCAGACCTCGCAGCGCTGGCGTTCTTCGTCACGCAGTTCGGGGTGTTGCACGTTCACTTGCTGCATCACGCTTGTCTCCTCTTTCAGTTGAGATGTGCGCTCTCGGCGCTTTCGGCTCGCTTGCGTTCCAGGATCTCCGCGTCGCATTTCGGGCAGAACGCGTGTTCCCCGGAGAGATACCCGTGGGTCGGGCAGATGGAAAAGGTGGGCGTCACCGTGATGTAGGGCAGGCGGAAGCGCGTGAGCGCGCGCCGCACCAGCGCCTTGCAGGCCTCGACGCTCGAGATCTGCTCGCTCATGTAGAGATGCAGCACCGTACCGCCCGTGTAGCGGGTCTGCAGGTCGTCCTGCATCTCCAGGGCCTCGAAGGGATCCTCGGTGTAGCCCACCGGGAGCTGGCTGGAGTTGGTGTAGTAGGGTGCATCATCGCCGCCCGCATGGAGGATGTCCGGGAAGCGGCGCTTGTCCTCCTTGGCGAAACGGTAGGTGGTGCCCTCGGCGGGCGTGGCCTCCAGGTTGTACATGTGGCCCGTCTCTTCCTGGAACTCGGTGAGTCGGGCACGCACGTGATCCAGCAGTTCCACGGCGAAGGCATGACCCCACTCGGTGGTGATGTCGTGCTCGTCGTTGGTGAAGTTGCGGATCATCTCGTTGATGCCGTTCACACCCAGCGTGGAGAAATGGTTGCGCAGGGTGCCGAGATAGCGCCTGGTATACGGGAACAGGCCCGCATCCATGTGGTGCTGGATCACCTTGCGCTTGATCTCCAGGCTGTTGCGCCCCAGCTCCAGCAGGGCGTCCAGGCGCCTGAACAGCCCTTCGCGGTCGCCGCGGAACTGATAACCCAGGCGCGCGCAGTTGACGGTGACCACCCCCAGCGAGCCGGTCTGCTCCGCGGAACCGAACAGCCCGTTGCCGCGCTTGAGCAGTTCGCGCAGATCCAGCTGCAGGCGGCAGCACATGGAGCGGATCATGTTGGGCTTGAGTTCCGAGTTGAGGAAGTTCTGAAAGTAGGGCAGGCCGTAGCGGGCCGTCATGTGGAACAGCCGGTCGGCGTTCTCCGATTCCCAGGGGAAGTCGGGGGTGATGTTGTAGGTGGGGATGGGGAAGGTGAACACCCGGCCCCGGGCGTCGCCCGCGGTCATCACCTCGATGTAGGCCCGGTTGATCATGTCCATCTCGGCCTGCAGGTCGCCGTAGGTGAACGGCATCTCCTCGCCGCCGATGATCGGCACTTGTTCGCGCAGGTCCTCGGGGCACACCCAGTCGAACGTGACGTTGGTGAACGGTGTCTGGCTGCCCCAGCGCGAGGGGACGTTCAGGTTGTATATGAACTCCTGGATGCACTGCTTGACCTGCTCGAAGGGCAGGTTGTCCTTGCGTACGAAAGGCGCCAGATAGGTATCGAAGGAGCTGAAGGCCTGGGCTCCCGCCCACTCGTTCTGCAGGGTGCCGAGGAAGTTGACCATCTGGCCCACGGCGCTGGAGAGGTGCTTCGGCGGCCCCGCCTCGATCTTGCCGGGGATGCCGTTGAAGCCCTCGTTGAGCAGGGTGCGCAGCGACCAGCCGGCGCAGTAGCCCGCCAGCATGTCCAGATCGTGGACGTGGATGTCGCCGTCACGGTGGGCCGCGCCGATCTCGGCCGGGTAGACATGGCTCAGCCAGTAGTTGGCGATCACCTTGCCGGAGACGTTGAGGATCAGGCCGCCCAGGGAATACCCCTGATTGGCGTTGGCATTCACGCGCCAGTCCTGGCGATGCAGGTACTCGTTGACGGAGCTGGCCACGTCCACCAGGGTGCGCCGGTCCTGGCGAAGCTGCTTGTGCTGCTCCCGATAGACGATGTAGGCACGGGCGGTCTGGAAGTGATCGGCGCTGATGAGCACCTGCTCGACGATGTCCTGGATCTGCTCGATGCTGGGCGCCCCGCCCTGGAAGCGGTGGGCGAGCACCTTGATCACCTGGTTGGCCAGGCGCCGGGCCTGGTCCGCGTCGAACTCGCCGGTGGCAGCCCCCGCGCGGCGGATGGCGGAGACGATCTTTTCTCCATCGAAGGCGGCCTGGCGGCCGTCACGCTTGAGGACCCGGCCGGGCAGGTGAACGGGGGCGGCCGCCCCCGATGCATGGGCAGTACTGGGCGTCATTCGTGTCTCTCCCTTGGCTGGTGCGGCCGGGCATTATGTGGCGCCGACCGTCATCGGAAGAGACTATATAGTGGGGTCTGGAGGCCCGTGTACCCCAATATCTTGGGTTCATTGACCTGGGTCAACAGTATCACCACGAAGCTCACGAAGGACACGAAGAAAAGATCGTTCTCTCGCGAAGACGCAAAGCCCGCCAAGAAAAGCGTTTGATCATAGGGCGCCCCGTGGGCGCCGCCGGGCCTCGGTCAGGGCCCGAGAGGCGGGCATGGCCCGCCCTATGAATCTGTTTTCTTGGCGGGCTTCGCGGCTTCGCGAGAGAAACGTCTTTCGTCAGAGAATGCGGCCAAGGGAGATTCCGGCAGCAAAATCGATAAAGGGTACGGAAGCAACCTGACCAGCTTTCCTTCGTGCCCTTCGTGTGCTTCGTGGTAAGGCGTTTTTCAAACCACCAGAACCAACCGCAGCCACAGGGCCTCGGTCGGGGCCCGAGAGGCGGGCACGGCCCGCCCTATGAATCTGTTTCCTTGGCGGGCTTTGCGACTTCGCGAGAGAAACGTCTGTCGTCAGAGAATGCCGCCAAGGGAGATTCCGGCAGCGAGATCGACAAGGGTACGGAAGCAAACCGATCAGTTTTTCTTCGTGTTCTTCGTGCGCTTCGTGGTTACCTGAACTCAACCCACCTCATCCAGGACACGGCGGCGGAAGTTGACGCCCAGGTCCCGGGCGATGGCCTCGCAAGCCTGGATATCCAGACCAGGCAGACCTTCGATGGCGGTGATGGTGACGTCCGGCACATGGCGCCGCGCGTGGCGCACGAAATCCAGCACCGCTCCCCAGGCGCCGGCGTGTTGAGGTCGGCAGTGGACATCGTAGACGGCCGGATCCTGCCCGTTCAGGGAGACGGACAGAGCGTCGATCAGGCCCGCGAAGCGGGGTGTCACGTCCTGTCCGTGCACCAGGTTCGCCAGCCCGTCGGTGTTGATGCGCACCCGCCGCGCACCCGCCGTACGCACAGCGGCAGCCACCTGGAGAATCTCGTCCAGGCGCAATGTGGGTTCCCCCAGGCCGCAGAACACCACCTCGTCCCATGCGCCCGCATCCCCGGCGGCAGCGATCATCTCCTCCACGTCCGGTTCGTCGCGCATGCGCAGGCCGTGGCCCTTCACCTCCCAGACCTTGTTGAACTTCGGGCAGAAGGCACAGCGCAGCGTGCACCGGTTGGTGACGTTGATGTAGCGCTGGTTGCGGATGGTGTAGCCCACCGCCGGGGTTTGGGTATCCTGCATGGTGTTTCTCGCCGGGGTGCCGGGAGTTGAAATGATGGATTAACCACGAAGCTCACGAAGGGCACGAAGAGAAAAAAGGCGCTCTCTCGCAAAGACGCGAAGCCCGCCAAGAAAACCTGAATAATCGGATCAATTCGGCGGAATGAGCCTGCCGACATGACCTCGTTCTACATCTGGCCTCACAAATGGGCGCCCCATATTCAAAGCTCTTCTTCGCGGGCTTCGCGTCTTTGCGAGAGATGATTTCCTTTTCTTCGTGTCCTTCGTGAGCTTCGTGGTTAATCAGAAAACATTATCCGCCCGTCGAGACGGATCGCCTTGCGTCAGGTCAAGCAACGGCCGGTGCGTCGGGGTATCCTGCCGGTCGAGCCCTCTGGAGATGCATCCATGCGCCCCTCGTTACCCGCACGAATTGGAATTCTTACGGTCTCGGACCGCGCCAGTCGCGGGGAATACGAGGACCGGGGCGGTCCGGCGATCCGGGAATGGCTGGACAAGGCGCTGGCCGGTTCGTGGACGCCCGTGGCGCGCATCGTGCCCGACGAGGCGGATCTGGTGGCCGGCGCGTTGCGCGACCTTTCCGATGAGGAAGGCTGCTGCCTGGTGGTGACGACGGGCGGGACCGGGCCGGCCCCGCGCGATGTGACGCCCGAGGCTACCGAGCAGGTATGCGACAAGCTCATGCCCGGGTTCGGGGAGCTGATGCGGACCGTGTCCCTGCGCCACGTGCCCACCGCCATCCTCTCGCGCCAGACGGCGGGTATCCGCGGCCGTTGCCTGATCATCAATCTGCCCGGCAAGCCCTCGGCCATCGCCGAGTGCCTGGAGGCAGTGTTCCCCGCTGTGCCCTACTGCATCGACCTGATCGAGGGGCCTTACCTTGAGACGCGGGAGAACTTCATCCAGGCGTTCCGGCCGGCCCACGCCAGGCGTTCGGGAAATGAATGAAATGCCTTTTGCCACAGAGGTCACAGAGGTCACGAAATGAAGAACAAGAAGCAGAACCAGTACCGTGATCGAGCATCCACGGGGCCTGGCGGGCGATTCGACCCTAGACCTTGGCTTTTTCACCTCTGTGGCCTCTGTGACCTCTGTGGCAGAAAGATCCAGCGTATTCATGGCCACTGAGCCCTGCTTGACCACCATGGGTGGTGGGGTCGATCGTGGCAAATCACACAGCCTGGTGTGGCAGCTGCCCCTCCATGCGTTCGACCCGGTGCGCTATCGATCCCAACCCGCTGTTTTCAAGGCGCTTTGCCGTGGGAAACGTTTGGCATGGTTCTCGCTTTTTCATGGCGGAACCGTCTGTGGGGATGCCTGAACAGAACCGACTGCGGATTAGAGGAGTCCATTGCAGATTAATGGTTTCCCCGAGCGACAAACCGGAACGATCTCCATGCCCCGCCTCACCGCCCTGTCATTTGCCGCCCTGATCCTGCTCGTGTTGCTGGGCTGGCTGCTTCAGCCCCGTCTGGCCAGTCTGCTGGGCGATGACGGCCAACCGCTCATATGGCTGGCGGAGGCCGGCGGTGACTGTGATCTGCACACGGGCCCCTGTCGCGTTTCCCTGGAGGACGGCGGTTGGGTGGAACTGTCCATCGAGCCGCGCCCAATCCGGATGTTGTATCCGTTCACCATGGAGGTCCGCCATGAGGGGGTCGACGCCGAGACGGTAGCGGTGGATTTCAGCGGTGTGGAGATGGAGATGGGCTTCAATCGCCCACGACTTCAACCTGTGGCGCCCGGCCTGTTCCGCGGTGACGGGTTATTGCCCATGTGCGTGCTGGACCGCATGACGTGGCGGGTGCAGGTGCTGATGGACGGTGAGGCGGGCCGCGGTGTGGCGGTCTATCACTTCGAGACGACACGGAATTAACCCGAATGTCTCATGAATTGCGCACGCCCTCGCTTGTCTCTTGTCCGCACAGCGGATTTTCCTCAGTCGGCCGTATAGCCCGATACGGCGCTTCCTCGGACGATCCCCTGTGCGGCCAATATCCTGCGCGATCATCGCGCGAATCCATGAAACATTCGGGTTAAGATCATGCTGGAACGCGGTTTGTGGATACTGGTGGCGGCCCTGCTGGTGGCGGTGGTGTGGGTGGCGTTCTTCCTGCCCGAGGGGGAGGAGGCTGCTCATCCGGGACACCGGGCGTTGCCGCTCGCGGCCGAGCCGGTGGGCGGCGATTTCCGCCTCTCACGGGAGGGAGAGTCCTTCGACCTGGCCAAACATCGCGGCAAGGTGGTGCTGCTCTACTTCGGCTACACCCACTGCCCCGACGTGTGCCCCAGTTCGCTGGTGATGATGCGCCATGCCCTTGAGCGCATGGAGCCCGATCAGCTCGAGCAGGTGCGGGGTGTCTTCGTCAGTGTCGACCCCGAGCGCGACGACCCCGCGCGCCTGCAGGAGTACGCCCGTTTCTTCCACCCGCGCATCATGGGCGTGAGCGGCACCCACGATCAGCTTGAGCAGGCGGGACGCCTGTACGGCTCCGCCTGGCAGCGCACCGAGACCGATTCCGCCATGGGCTACGCGGTCGACCACAGCTCCAACACCTACGTGATCGACCGGGACGGCCGGCTCGTGGAGATCCTCCCCCATGGCGCGGATGCCGACCAGATTCTTGCCACCATTCTTCCCTTGCTGACCGAGGACTAGATCGATGATGCCAACCTTGATGCGCACCCTCCTGCCCGCGGCACTCATGCTTTTCATGGGAGCGGCCTGGGCTGGCAGCCACGGCCACGACGCGGGTGCCTCCCACCCGGTCAAGGTGCACATGCCCTTCGTGCGCCTCATGCCGCCCGGACAGCCCAACACCGCCGCCTTCATGACCCTGGAAAACACGGCTGGGCAGGATCTGGCGGTGGTGTCCGCCGAGAGCGGCGTCTCCCGGGTGGTGGAACTGCACACCCACACCATGCACGAGGGCGTGATGCGCATGCGCCAGATCGAGCGCATCGAGGTCCCGGCAGGGGGGCGTACGGAACTCAAGCCCGGCGGCCTGCACGTGATGCTCATCGGCCTGCACGAGCCGCTGCAGGAAGGGCAGGTGGTGGAAGTGACCCTGGTCTACGACGATGGCTCGCGCCAGCTGGTCAGGGCCCCGGTGCGTGATCCGGGCGACATGATGCGGGGCGGCGGCCATGGCATGAACCATTAGCGGCCCGTTTCAGCGCCCGCCAAAGGCTTTTCACCACGAAGCGCACGAAGAAAAGATTGTTCTCTCGCAAAGACGCAAAGCCCGCCAAGAAAACAGATTCATAGGGCGGGCCGTGCCCGCCACACTGGCCTCGATCGAGTTCCGGGGGAGCCCACGGGGCGCCCTTTATTCCAGCGCTTTTCTTGGCGAGCTTTGCGTCTTCGCGAGAGAAATGTCTTTCGTCGGGGAATGCCGTCAAGGGGGATTCCGGCCATGAATCCCATATAGGGCACGAAAGCAACCTGATCCGTTTTTCTTCGTGTCCTTCGTGCGCTTCGTGGTGAACAAAGGTCTTTCGGGATCAGTCAGGTAGGTTGGGGTGAGGAACGAACCCCAACAAGTGATACCCGGTCCTGGCCAATGTTGTTGGGGTTCGCGCTGCTCACCCCAACCTACACATTCCTTGGATTTCTTGGCGGGCTTCGCGGCTTTGCGAGAGACCGATCTCTTTCCTGGTGCGCTTCGTGGTGAACAAAGGCCTATCGGGATCAGCCCAGGTTCCCGCGCAGGTTGTCCCAGTTGATCTGGTCAAGGTCCATGACGCGTCCGCCATGGCGCTCGGCGAAGGCCTCGGCGTCGGCTCGCTGCGAGAACGGTGCGGGGGAATGGCCCATGGCGCCCTGCTGGTCGTGGCCTATGACGTAGACGGCCGCCTGGGCATCCATATAGGCCTCGTCGGAAGGCTCATCCCAGCCGGTGTGCGACAGGTCGTGCACGTAGAGCTTCTCGATGGCGGGTACGGATTCCGGCTGCCAGGACCACGCCAGCAGGTCCTGCACGGAACAGAATGGCAGCACCCGACCATCACGCAGGCAGGCCTGCCCCTTGGGGCCGGGGAAACGCACCACTGTCATGCCGCACAGGGCGCACTCGTGCTCGTCGGTGAGCAGGATCGGTGAGCACGCGGTGGCTGCGGTCTCCCGGTCACCACCACAGGCCACCAGACTGAGGGTGGGCAGGGCAGCGAGCAGCGTAAGGACCTGGCGTCGTGTGGGCATGGCGGGGAATCTCCTGTGCGATGGCAGACACGGACAAGGGAATGTTCAGGTGCGCCGCGCCGCGAACAGCGCCGCGGCCGCGCCTAATGGCACCGCGATCCAGGCCACCAGGATGCCGAGCAGCAGGGACAGGGGGTAGTCCTGGTCCTGGAATACGCTCAGCAGGCCGCTGCTCGTCGCGGTTTCCTCGAAGCCGATCAGGTTGACCAGACGGAACACGTCAGTGGGGTTGAACAGGAGCAGCAGGCGGAACACGCCGCCGTCGACGCGCCCCTCGGTGCCCACCAGCACGCCCAGCAGCACCAGGTCGTAGACCAGGACGAACAGGAACCATACCAGCAGGGCCAGTCCGGCCGCCCGGGCCTTCTCCCGGGTGACCACGCTCACCAGGTAGGCCAGTGCGAGGAAGGTCAGCCCCAGCAGGATGGCGCTCGCGATAAACAGGCTGAATGGACCCGCAAGATTCGCAAAGGTGGCCTGTTCCGCCAGCAATCCAATCAGTACGGCGGCAATGCCGAAGCCCAGGACCGTCGACAGGGCCAGGATGGCTCCGTGGCCCAGAAACTTGCCGGCCAGCAGGCCCGTGCGGCTCAGCGGATAAGTCATGAGCAGCAGCAGGGTGCCCTGCTCGTCCTCGCCCACGATACTGTCGTAGGCGAGCATCAGGGCGATGAGGGGGATCAGAAAGACCGCGAGGCTCGCCAGGCTGACGATGGTGGTGGAGATGCGAGTGAAGCCCACCTCGCCGGAGGCGGCGGCCCCGAACCAGGCCAGCCCCATGGCCAGCAGGGCAAAAGCCAGGGTGATGGCCAGGATCCAGCGGTTGCGCATGCCGTCGCGGAACTCCTTGCCGGCTACGATGAAGACCTCACGCATCGCCCTGTCCTCCGTTGCGGCCTTGCGCATCGAAGTAGGCGTAGAGCGAGTCGAGCGTCGGCGGCTCCATGCCGATGTCGCTCAAGCGCTTCTCGGCCAGCAGGGTACGCAGCACGTCCAGCTTCTCCGAGGGTGCCGTGCTCAGATGCGTGCGTCCGTCGCCGTTGGTCCTCACCTCTACGCCGCGTTCGATGAGCCGGCCGCGCAGCGCCTCGCTGATCTCTTCGCTGCGCACATGGATCCGCAGCGGCAGGCCGGCTTCCTGGCGCAGGGCGTCGATGGTGCCCCAGGCCAGCAGCCGCCCCTCGCAGAGAATGGCGACCCGGTCGATGTGTCGTTCCACGCCCGGAAGCACGTGGGAGCTGAGGATCACGCTGGTGCCCTTGCCGCGCAGTTGGTCGATCATGCCGTAGACGTCCCGCACCGCCATCGGATCCAGACCCACTGTGGGTTCGTCCAGCAGCAGCAGGCGCGGCTCGCCAAGCAGGGCCTGGGCGAGCCCGAGGCGCTGCCGCATGCCTTTGGAATAGGTGCGTACCCGACGCCTGGCGGCGTGACCCAGCCCCACGCGTTCCAGCAGCCGGTCGGCCTCGGGCACCGGCACCCGCTTGAGGCGCGCGAAGTAGCGCAGCACCTCGCTCCCGCTCAGGTTGTCATAGAAGCTGACGTTCTCCGGCAGATAGCCCAGCTGCAGGCGCAGGTTGCGGGCCTGGTGCCCGCGCGGATCCTCGCCGAGCACGCTCACGCGGCCGGCCGTGGGCGCCAGGACGCCCAGCACCAGCTTCATCATGGTGGACTTGCCCGCGCCGTTGTGCCCCAGCAGGCCCAGCACCTCGCCGGCCTCCACCGTGAGGCTCAGCCCTTTGAGGGCCTCCACCGAGCCGAAGCGGCGCTCCACCTGTTCCAGACGTACGATGGGGCTCATCCCACTTCCTCCAGCGAACGGGTCGGGCGCATCAGCGGGGCGCTGTCCTTCACGCCCGGCGGGCGCAGGACGGGAAACGTGCGCTGCACCCAGCGCAGGAGTTGTATAGCGGGACTGTTCATGAGCACGCGCGCCATGGGGTACTTCCAGAGCAACCGGTCCACCGAGTCGTTGGGCTCGTGGGGCACGTCACCGAGGCCGTCGCCGCTCAGGTCCCAGCCCACGTAGTCGCTCCAGTAATTGCCACGGCCGTCCACCGACCATTCCTGCTGACGGGTGGCCACGTACATGACCTGGCTGCGGTTGTTGACCAGCGCATTGTTGTAGATGCGGTTGCCTTCCGATCCGGCGGTCAGGTGGACGCCGATGTCCGTGCCGGCCAGGAGGTTGTCGCGGATGGTGTTGTGCTGGGAATTGTATACAAACAGCGCCTTGCCTTCGGCGCCGGCGATGGTCTGCCCGCCAGTGCCCGGTGTGGTGCCGTGGCGGATGCCGATGGCCGTGTTGCTCTCGATGGTGGAGTAGGTGATGTCGTTGAGCAAGAAACCGTAGTTTTCGTCGCCCATCGCGCGGTTGCCTACCACGGTGAGATGACGCGAGGCCATGAGGGCAAAGCCCGCCCGGTTGTCCCGGGTGCGATTGCCCATCACCTCGTTGTGATGCGAAAACATGTAATGGATGCCGTAGCGCTGGTCATGCAGGGTGTTGCCCAGCAGCCGATTGTGGTTGCTCACGTCGATGTAGATGCCGTCGCGGGCCTCCCAGACGATGTTTCCCGCAACGACTGCGTGGTTCACGTTGAACAGGTGAATGCCGTTGCCGCGATCCTGGGAGCGCAGTGCCGTGTCTCCGCTGATGCGGTTATCCGCCACGACCGCGTGGGGCGCGCCGTCCAGCCAGATGCCGAAGCCGCGGGCATGGATGCGGTTGCCGATCAGTCGGACCCGCTCGGCCTGTTTCTCCACGAAGATGGCGGCATCCATCGCGGTGAGATCCGCGCCGTCATTGCGCAGAGTGAGTCCCTGTATCACCACGTCCGGCGCCGCTACCACCAGCACGCGGCCCTGCCCGTCACCGTCGAGCACAGCATCGGACTCGGCAGTGAGTCTCAAGGGGACCTCGACGCGCACACCGCCTCCGTGGGTCCCGG
Organism: Thioalkalivibrio denitrificans; assembly: GCF_002000365.1. Classification (GTDB taxonomy): domain Bacteria; phylum Pseudomonadota; class Gammaproteobacteria; order Ectothiorhodospirales; family Ectothiorhodospiraceae; genus Thioalkalivibrio_A; species Thioalkalivibrio_A denitrificans. The sequence continues at coordinate 37,642 of NZ_MVBK01000059.1, forward strand.
ATTCAAGGTGCAGCCAGGCCCCCGGCTGTGCGTCCGCAAGCGCCGTGGCAAGCTGGCCCGGGGCGACGCGTAGTGGGGTGTCGGCGGCAGATACACTGCCGGCCCAGAACAGGGCCAACAGGGCGAAAATTCGGATGATGCTCATGGGAATGGGCGCGGAGGCGGCGCGCTCGCACCGCCCCCGCGCCACGCCCTCCGTTACAAGGTGGTCAGGCCTCGACAATCATGCGACCGGCCATTTCCATGTGCAAGGCATGGCAGAACCAGTTGCAGTAGTACCAGTACACCCCGGCCTTGTCGGCCGTGAAGGTGATCGAGGAGGTCTGAAGCGGGCTGATCTCCATGCTCACCCCGTGATCGGTCACGCAGAAGCCGTGGGTCAGGTCCTCGATCCGGTCCAGGTTGGTGACAACCACCGTGACCTGGTCGCCCTTCTTTACGCGGAACTCGGAAAGGCCAAAGGAGGGGGCCACCGAGGTCATGTAGACGCGCACCTTGTTGCCGTCCCGGATGACCGTGTTGTCGGTTTCCACGTTGACCCCGTCGCGCCGGGCCATCTCGATGGTCTCGGCGAAATAGGGGTCATCCCGGTCCCAGATCTGCTTGGTGGTGATCTGGTCACGGCGCACAATGACCGCGTCGTGCGGCTCCGCAAACGTGGGGGTGTCGTGCACCAGCACCATCTCGTCGCCCGAGATGTCGATCATCTGGTCGCACTCGGCATGCAGCGGGCCCACGGGGAGGAACCGGTCCTTGGAGAACTTGTTCAACGAGAACAGCCACTTGCCGTCGGCGTCCTTGGACTCTGCCAGCGAGGCGTGGTTGTGGCCCGGCTGGTAGTGGACGTCGATCTTCTGGACGATGTAGTCCACATTCTCACCGTTGTAGTGGCGCACGGCGTTTTCCATGTTCCACTTGACCACCTGGCTGTCCAGGAACAACGTGGTGTAGGCAAAGCCCCTGCCGTCGAAGGTGGTGTGCAGCGGCCCGAGACCGAGCTCCGGTTCGCCGACCACTACGTCACGCTCGTTCTGCAGCTGACCCGCGAAGAGGTCATCCAGCTTGGCGATGTCGATCATGGTAACGGTGGGTGAGAGCTTGCCGTTGGCGATAAAGTACTTGCCGTCGGTGGACGTGTTGAGACCGTGGGGGTTCTTGGGCACCGGGATGTAGCGGGTGACGTTCAGCTCGGACGTCTTGCGACCGTCCACCACGGGCACGTCGGAATCGCCGATGGTGGTGAAGTTGCCGTCACGCACCGCCTTCTCGATGTTGGCGATGTTGAACACCACCACGTGGTCACGCTCCGCCTGCATCTTTCCGGCCAGGGTCACCGCGTTCTCGGAGTTGTAGCAGGTGGAGGCGGTGTACTTGCCGGTGTAGTCGGCGTCCGTGTTGTCCAGGTTGCCGTCCACCAGCACCTGCCACTTGACCTCCATACTGTCTGCGTCGATGGCGCTGTAGAGCGTACGGTAGTTTTCCGTATCGTCCAGGCCGCGACCATCGTTGGGCTGCGGGATCAGGTACTCGCCGTTCGCGAACACGTAACCGGTACGCGGTGCCTTCTGCAGGCGCAGGCCGTGGACGGCCTGGACGTTGGGCACGGTGACCATCTTGTCCGTCTTGAACACGTCAAGCCGGATGCGGGCCACACGGGTGTTGGCCTTGTCGTTGATGAACAGGTACCGGCCGTCGTGGCTGCCCTCCGTGTAGCTTACATGCGGATGGTGCGCATCACCGTTGGTGAAGCGCCAGCTGTCGCCCATGATGCGCTTGGACTCGTCGGTCATGCCCCAGCCGCTGGCCGAGCAGTGGTTGAACACCGGGATGCGCATGATCTCGCGCATGGACGGCACACCGTAGACGCGCACCTCGCCGGAGTGCCCGCCACTCCAGAAGCCGTAGTATTCGTCCAGTTCGCCCAGCGGGACGTGGGTGCTCTGCGCGCCGCCGCTGTTGCGTGCAGCGGTTGCCTCGCCGCTCTTCATGAGCGCGGCGCCTCCACCTGCCGCACCTAGCATGCCGACGGCGGCCGTGGCGCCCAGAAAGCGCCGGCGTCCCGGGCTTTCCAGGGCCTTCCTTTCATCGTTTCGGTCTGTCATGACGTCACCTCTTTAATGGTTAAAAGGCTGCTAGCTCTTTGCGGTTGAAGCAGCCTGTTCCTCGATCCGGATGACCGGATATTCGCCACCTTTCGCCCTTCCCGCCGAGATGCTGGCCGCCTTCTCTCGCCGCTTGCGGCGGGCGATCAAGGGCGGGCACTTGCGGTCGTTCCAGTAGGTCACCTGGCAGTCCAGGCAGTAGTGGCATTCGTTGGCGTTGATGCGTCCGTCCGGATGGATGGCGCGCACCTCGCATTCATGGGCGCAGATCTGGCAGGGTGTCCCGCACTCCTTGTGGCGCCTGAGCCAGTCGAACAGGCGGATGCGCGCAGGGATGGCGAGACCCGCCCCGAGCGGGCACATGTACCGGCAGAAGAACTTGCGGTTGACCACGGAGATGGCCAGCAGGATCCCTGCGTAGAGTACGAATCCCCATTCGCGCTGGAAGCGCAGTGTGACCGCGGTCTTGAACGGCTCGACCTCGGCATAGACCTCGGCGGTGGAGAGCGAATGCAGCGAGATGGCGAACAGGACGAGCAGGATCATGTACTTGATGGCCCAGAGCCGCTCGTGCACGGCCCAGGGCAGCTCGAATTGGGGCACCTTGAACTTGCGCGAGACCTCGTTGATCAGTTCCTGCATGGCACCGAACGGGCACAGCCAGCCGCAATAGACACCCCGGCCCCAGAGCAGCAGGGTGGCCGCCACAAAGGTCCATAGGATGAACATCATGGGGTCCATCAGGAAGGTGTCCCACTTGAAATCACGGCCCAGCGAATTGGTGAAGGTGAAGATGTTGACCACCGAGAGCTGCGCCAGGGCATACCAGCCGATGAACACCACGGTGTAGATCAGGAAGACATGACGAATCCGCAGCAAGAGCTTCGGCCGGCGTGCCAGCACGTCCTGGAACATCAGTATGAACACCAGCAGCGTGAGCCCGATGCCCAGCACCACGATGTGCATGACACGGTCTTCCCAGACCGTCACCCACAGCGGCCGGTCGTCGTCGACCGCGATGGCGGGCTCGGGCGGCTCCGGATAGCTGAACCAGGCCTCCGGCGGCGTATACATGAGCGGGAAGTTGACGAAGGCCGAGTCGAGGGCCCCCACCTGCCGGCGCACCAGCAGCTCGATCTCCCAGGGGCGTCCCGGGTCGAAGCCGTGCTCCGATCGCACCACGAAGATGTCGCGCTCGATGAAATGCGGCGCGCCCTCGGCAGCGATGTTGGGCGCACGGATAAGGTCCGTGTCGCGGAACTGGATCGCGCGGTCGCCCTGAAGCAACTGGATGCGATCGAAGATGCCGCCGCGTACGAACCCGGAGCCCTTGAACGAGTAACGCCCCGAGGCCATGAGCAGGATGGCGTGCTCATCCTGCTCCAGGCGCCCCATGATCCGCTCGTAATGGGCATCGCCGAGCAGGTTGCGGCCCGCCGTGGGCGCGTTCAGGTAGGCGGCGTGGAAGTCGATGAAGATCTCGTCCTCGGCCCCCGGCGGGGCGGTCTCCCGGCCCTCGGCCTCGGTGCCGATGAATGCCTCGTCCACCTCGCCGCGGGTCAGATCCAGGCGTCCGACGGCGCCCGCTTCGAGCAATTCGTTCCAGGTGGCAGGTTCGAACACGTCCTCGCGCACCGTGGCCGGTTCCCGTACAGCCAGTGCTTCCGGGTCGACCAGTCCGTGGGCCAGAGCGATGCGCCGCGCGCTGCGCATGATGCCTTCGCCCATGACCACTACCGTGACCGTGGCCCCGGACACCGCATCCACGTACTGGTAGCCCTCGCGCTGGCGCGGCGAGATGCCGACACGCACCCGATCCTTGATGGTGCGCGTGAGATACTGGTTGGCGAAGTCCACCAGGCGCTGCTCGGGGATGCCCACCAGCATGATAGGTTCGCTGTGCTCGAGGACCCGCACGCCGACGATCATGCCGGTCATGTCCAGCGCCACCAGCATGTTGACGGGCTCGCCGGAGTAGGCGGGGATGGGGGCCACGTCGTTGGTCTCGAACAGCAGCCCGATCTGCTCCTCACCCCGGTAGACGGGCCGGGCGGGCGGATCCCCGGCGGGCTCCCCGAGGCGATCCGCTTCCGCAAAGAATCGCTCCCAGTCGGCGCCCGCGGGCAGTGCCAGGGTCAGCACGAGCAACGTCAGGATGAACAGGGCCAGTCGTGATGTGATGATGCTGCGCATGGTCAATCCGGGATGTGCGAGTACAGCTCTCCGCCGATGTCCGTTCGGGCGTCGTGCGCAGCCTTCCACTGGGAGGGAGAAACCCTGCGATGCATCCTGTTATCCTCGTGAGTGAGGTCTGTATCCGGTGCAACTTGAGGGGTTCGCGTTCCCTGGGCCGGACTACGGATCGCGCGACCTGTCCTCGCATGGCTTGAAACCATGCTAGCGACCCCCCATGGTGGGGCACTTGATTGGGATCAAGCAACGATATGAAAGATGTATATATCTTTCACGTTAATTACCGCGGCGGAGGAACGGCCATGAACGAAGGTGTCGACGAGGGAAAATTCAGGCGCGAGGGCGTCGACTGGGCGAGACGCCTGGTGGACGAGTACGCCTTCTCCCTGGAGGGGATTCCCGAGATGATCCGGCTGCGCTTCTACCGGGTGGTGGGCGGCCAGGAGATCGAGGTGGAGCAGAGTCACTACCTTCAGACCCCGGGCATGGCGAGCCCGGTGCTCTCGGAGACACAACGTTACCCCGGCATGAATGAAGCCCTGGAGGATGTTCTGAACGGCTTTACCGAGGGCTACCACGCCGCCGTCTCGGCGGGGCGGCGTCCGGACCTGAACTGGCTCCTGCCGAACCGGGATTTCCACTGAGACGGTTCAGTCCCTTGCGGGAGCAAGAATCCGGTAGGTCCACTGGTCGAGGAGGTCGATTTCCTCCGGACAGACCGCATGGCCCATGGCGAACTCGTGCCAGTCCACCGCATAGCCCAGTTCCAGCAGGCGGTCCCGGCTGCGGCGGGCGTCCTCCAGCGGGATGGTCTCATCCCCGGTCCCGTGCAGCATGAGTATGGGGACGTCCGCATTGGCCGGATGACGTTCCCCGGCCAGGCTGTCAGCCAGCACCAGTTCCCCGGAGAGCACGATGACGCCGCCCAGACGGTGGGGGTAACGCAGTGCCGTGTGCAGCGCAAGCGATGCCCCCTGGGAGAAGCCGCCGATCACCGTGTGTTCCGATGCGATGCCGCGTCCCCGTTCGTCGTCCAGCAGCGTCGTGATGCGCCGTGCGCTCTCCTCGATGCCGGCCTGGTCCTCGGGCACCTCCGCGGGGTCGCCGGTCACGTCGAACCAGGCCCGCATGGGTTGCCCGCGATTCACGGTGATGCGCCGCAGAGGCGCGCTGGGCGCCAGGTAATGCAGGCCCAGCTCCCGTGATCGACGCATGTTGGTGATGATGGCGTCCATGTCCGTGGCGTTCACCCCGAGCCCATGAAGCCAGACGGTGCAGGCCACCAGTTCCGGGCGGGTGTACAGCTCAATGAGGTCTTCCTGCTCTCTTTTCATGGTGTCAGATGTCAGATGGCAGATGGCAGATGGCAGATCTCAGATGGCAGACTGACGTCTAACGTCTGATATCTGACGTCTGAATGCGGTCCAGGCCTGCACGGCGCACGACGCCGATCACCAGGTTTCCCGGGCCTGTGCCCAGCACCGCCCTGACGTGTGCCTGCCAGTCAAACTCCATGGCGTCGAGCAGGTTCTTGAGGTAGAGCCCTGCCTCGGTCTCGCCCTCCAGGTCGAGGCGGCGATGGAAGAACAGCGTGTCCGGGTCCTCGATCCGCGCGGCCAGCCGCCAGAAATCCTCCAGCGCGCCGCGGATGCGCACGTCCCAGTCGTCCGCCCCGCGGGTTCGGCACGGTGTCAGCCGGCGACCGCGCACCAGGAACGTGATCTCGCTGCCGGTGTCGGAGACCGAGAGGCGGATGCGCTTGCCGTCGAGCGGGTCCAGTTCGTCGGCCAGCGGCTGCCCCTTCAGCAGGTGGTTGACCATGGCGGTGAACACCGCTTCATGCGCCGCATTCGGGGCAGTGCGCAGGGCGAGCCCCAGAGGCGCCAGCAGCGTAGTGCGTGAGGGCGCGAGGGTCAATTGCATGGGTGACTCCGAGGCTGGATTCGTCAGGTGAATCGCCAAGTCTAGTGCATTCATGGCCGGCTGTGGGTGCGGGCCCGGCTCGCCCTTGACACAGGTCATGGCAGGGAGGCCCCCATCCGGGTGCAATGATAAGGACCCTGCCGGACCCCCCCGAGGCATCATGGGTGTCGCGGGACGGGCCTCCGGTTTGCCCAATCATACCTGGAGTTGGCTCCATGCTTAGCCTGCATATCTCACCGCCGTTTGTAGCGAGGGCGTCGAGATGCCGCTGTGACGGGGCGCGCGGACCGCAGGACGGCGCAGGCGTAGCCGACACTACGTCAAGCCGGCCGGAGGGGCGAAGCGGAATCGAAGGTCCGGTGGACCTTCGCAGTTCGCTGAGCGGGCGTGCAGGACGCACGCCCTGGGCTGCAAGCGAAGCAGGGACTGCGCAGCGCAGCAGACGCCCCGTCACAGCGAGCAGATCGGCGGCCGCAGTAGAAGGGTGGTGAGATATGCAGGCTGGTAAGGACCAGCGCGCACCCGGGCCGGTGCCGTGGCGCTGACCGATCGTGTCCACACCCTCGGTGCCGCGCTGCGCGCGCGTCACGGGGTACGGGTGCACAAGCTGACGGTGAGCGCCGGATTCGTCTGTCCCAACATGGACGGCACCCGCGGGCGCGGCGGATGCACCTTCTGCAACAACGCAAGCTTCTCGCCCCAGGGCTACGACGGCGGCGACGTGGCGCGTCAGTTGGCCGAGGGTCGAGCGGTGATCGCGCGCCGCACCGGTGCGCGACGGTATCTCGCCTACTTCCAGGCCTACACCAACACCTACGCGGAACTGGAACGCCTGCGCGCCCTCTACGACGCAGCGCTGGCCCAGCCGGGCGTAATCGGCCTGAGCATCGGTACGCGCCCCGATTGCGTGCCCGACCCGGTGCTGGACCTCCTCGCGGCGTACCGGGACCGGGGCCACGAGATCTGGCTGGAACTGGGGCTGCAGTCCAGCTTCGACGAGACCCTGGCGCGGGTGAACCGGGGGCACGGGTTCGAGGAGTACCGCGACGCGGTGCGTCGTGCCCACCTGCGGGGCCTGGAGGTGTGCACGCATCTCATCGTCGGTCTGCCCGGGGAGACCGAATGGCATGCCCGGGAGACGCTGAACCGGGTCCTGGAGGCGGGCACGGAGGGGCTCAAGCTCCACCCCCTGCATGTGGTGCGCGGCACGCGCCTCGCCCGGGACTGGCGCGCCGGGGGCTACCGGCCCTGGACGCAGGACGAGTACGTGACCACCGCAGCCGATCTGATCGCCATGACGCCCCCCGGCGTGGTCTTCCATCGCCTGACCGCCACCGCCCGGGCGCCCCTGCTCCTGGCCCCCGCGTGGTGTGCCGCAAAGTGGTCCGTGCTCAACGCCATCGAGGCGGAGCTGGTGCGGCGCGGCACCTGCCAGGGCGGCGCCTGCACGCGGCCGCGGCCCGCGTGTCCCGGACTGTCGTTCGAATCCCGCCACAAGGAGGCAACCTGCCGATGACACAACCGCCAATGGAACTGGTCTGCCCGGCCGGCAGTCTGCCGGCCCTGCGTGCAGCCGTGGACAACGGCGCCGATGCGGTCTACGTGGGGCTCAAGGGGCGCACCAACGCGCGCAACTTCCCGGGCCTCAACTTCGACGTGAACACCCTGCGTCGGGGCATCGAGTATGCCCGCGCCCGGGGCACGAAGGTGTTCATGGCCCTCAATACCTACCCGAGGCCCGAGGGCTGGGCGGACTCGGTGCAGGTCGTGGATATCGCCGCCGTCGAGGGGGTGGACGCCCTGATCGTGGCCGACATGGGCCTCATGCGCTATGCGGCCGATCACCACCCGGATCTGCCCCTGCACCTCTCGGTGCAGGCCTCGGCCACGAGCCCCGACGCGTTGGACTTTTATCGCGAGCGCTACGGCATCCGCCGCGCGGTGCTGCCGCGGGTGCTCTCCATCAAGCAGGTCGCGCAGGTGATCGCGGGCTGCCACGTGGACGTGGAGGTGTTCGGTTTCGGCAGCCTGTGCGTGATGGTGGAGGGGCGCTGCATGCTCTCGTCCTATGCCACCGGCGAATCGCCCAACGCCTGCGGTGTGTGCTCTCCCGCGCACGCGGTGCGCTGGCAGGAGACCGCCGGGGGGCGCGAGGCGCGCCTCAACGGCGTACTCATCGACAGCTTCGCGCCCGGCGAGAACGCGGGCTACCCGGTCGTGTGCAAGGGCCGCTTTCGCGTGCGCGACCAGGTCTTCTACGCCATCGAGGAGCCCACCAGCCTCAGCACCCTGGACATCCTGCCCGAGCTCTACAGGCTCGGTGTGCGCGCCATCAAGCTGGAGGGGCGCCAGCGCAGCCCCGCCTACGTGGGCCGGGTCACGCGCGTCATGCGCGAAGCCCTCGACGCCTGCCACAGGGACCCGCAAGGCTTCGTGCCCCGTCCGGAGTGGACCGCGAGTCTGAACGACATGGCCGAGGGACGCACCCACACCCTGGGTGCCTTTCACAGGGCATGGCAATGAAGCTCGCGCTGGGACCGTTGCAGTACTTCTGGCCCCGGGAGCGGGTGATGGCCTTCTACGAGGCCGCGGCGGGCTGGCCCGTGGACATCGTCTACCTGGGTGAGACGGTCTGCTCCAAGCGCCGAGAACTGCGGCCCGCCGACTGGCTGGCACTGGGTGAGAAGCTCGCCGCGGCCGGCAAGACCGTCGTGATCTCCTCGCTGGCCCTGATCGAGGCGGACTCGGAGCGGCTGAGCCTGAAAAGCCAGGTGGCCGACGGCCGCTTCCCCATGGAGGCCAACGACGCCACGGCGCTCGCCCTGCTTGCCGGGCGCCCCTTCGTGGCGGGCCCTCACCTCAACACCTACAACCCTTACACCCTCGCGGAACTGGCCGCTCTAGGTGCCGTGCGCTGGGTCGCACCGGTGGAACTGGCCCGCGACACGGTGGCCGAGTTGCACAGCCGCCGGCCCGAGGGGCTCGAAACCGAGGTACTGGTGTTCGGTCGTCTGCCGCTCACCTTCTCGGCGCGCTGTTTCACCGCCCGCGCCCACAACCGCCCAAAAGATGCCTGCGAGCTGGCCTGCCGCGACGACCCGGCCGGCCTGCCTCTGGCGACCCGGGACGGACAGAACTTCCTCACCGTCAACGGCATCCAGCTCCAGTCCGCCGATCCCGTCAACCTTATCGCCGAGGTGGCCTCGCTGCGCGAAGCCGGGGTGCAGGTGCTGCGCATCTACCCGGAGGCGGAGGGCACCGAGGTGGTGGTGCGCGCCTTTCGTGCCTGCGCCGACGGCGCCGCCACGGCGGACGTTGCCCTGGCGCAGATCGCGCCCCATTTCACGGGATTCTGCGACGGCTACTGGCACGGTGGCGCGGGCATGGACTGGGGGGGCTCGCCGCAGCCATGACCGTGCGCACTTGCCGTGTGCTGCGTGAGGGCACGGCGCCTGGGCCGCGGCAGGTGAATGTTGACCGGGCCATGCTCGCGACCTGCGCATCCCGCGGGAGTGCAACGCTCAGGTTTCATCGTTATCGGCCCACCGCGAGCCTGGGCCGTGATGAGGCCGTCTGTCACGCGGTGCGGGCCGACTATTGTCGCGAGGCAGGCATTCCCCTGGTACGCCGGCCCACCGGGGGCGGCGCCCTGTACCTGGATCCGGGGCAACTCTGCCTGAGTCTCACGCTCCCGCGCGCATGGCTGGGTGGGGCCGATGACCTGGTTCGACTCATGGCGCGCTGCAACGGCGCTGTGGTGGACGCCCTGCGTGGCATGGGTATCCCCGCCGAGGCCGTGCAGCCGAACGACCTGGAATCGGGCGGCCGCAAGCTGGGCGCGGGTTTCCTGTGCCTGGAGGCGGACGCCGTGCTCTATCAGGCGGTGCTGCTCATGGCCCCCGTGGACATGGAGACCCTGCTCACCGTGCTGCGCGCCCCACGGGAGAAGCTGAGCCCGGTGGGCGTGCAGAGCGCGCGGGAACGCTTCATCACGCTCACGGAACTCGACGAATACCTCGGTGTGCCTGCTCCGGGCGCCGGGGACAGGCTGGAGGACGCCCTGCAGGCGGCCTTTTGCGAAGCGTTCGGGCTGACGGCCTCGCAGGACGAGGGTGCCGAGCAAGCATTGCCCATCCCGCCGCCGGCGCCCGTGGCGGACGAACTGGAACAGGACTGGAACGCCGTTCGGGATCGCACCTGGCAGGCCTTCGAACCCACCCCGGGCGGCGTGCTGCACCTGCGCCTGGATCCCGATGTCGACGGTACGCGCATCCGGCATGCGACCCTGGCGGGTGCGGTGCACGTAACGCCGCCCACCCTGCTGGCGGATTTGGCCCGGGAACTGACCGTGGCCGCACCCGGCGCCGCCGAGGCGCGGTGGCGCCGGTATCTCGCCGATGGAGAGGTGCAGTTGCTGGGTTTCGAGGCCGGGGATCTGTACCGCCTGCTACGGCGTGCGTTGCACCGTGATGACGAGCGGCGGCTGGGCCTGGATACCGAACAGGCCAACACACTGATGGTGCATCCGGCGGGCGGGACCGACGCCGCACACGAGATCCTCGAGCGCGCGACGGTGATGCTGGTGCCCTACTGCGCCAAGCCCGCCTGGTGCAAGTGGCGCCACCGGGACGGCTGTCCGGAGTGCGGCCAGTGCGAGGTGGGCGACGCCTACCGGCTGGCCCGCGAGCGCGGCATGCGGGTGGTGACCATCACCCGGTTTGAGCACCTGCGTGAAGAACTGGATCAGATGCGCCGCGACGGCCAGCCAGCCTACGTGGGCATGTGCTGCGGCAACTTCTACCTCAAGCGCGCCCAGGCCTTCCGGGACGCCGGCATACCGGCCGTGCTCATGGACATCAGCGGCGCCAACTGCTACGAGCTGCGCCAGGAAGACCAGGCCTACGCGGGACAGTTCACTGCCGAAGCGCGCCTCAACGGCGAAGTGGTGGAGCAGGTGATGCGCTGGGTGCCGCGGGTTCGGTGAGTTGTTCTTGGTCTTAACCACGAAGCGCACGAAGATCACGAAGAACCTCTAAAGCAATGTTCTCTCGCAAAGACGCGAAGCCCGCCAAGAAGACACAAGAATATAGACGTTAACCCCCCGTTTTTTTGGAGAACATTAGGCGCCCCATGGTCACCGCCGGACGCACAGCTATGGCGGAGAGGCGCGCGCGGCCCGCCCTATAAACCGGTTTTCTTTGCGGGCTTCGCGTCTTTGCGAGAGAAACTTTTTAAGCAGTTCTTCGTGATCTTCGTGCGCTTCGTGGTTAAACGGGTTTTGACCCTGCCTAGGACGGCACCACTGGCGATCGCCGGCACAGGGCAATACACTCAGGGGACGCTGACGGCGACAGCGCCTGCAGCTCATGACACATTGCCGTCGGCCGTGAGCTGCGGGCCTCAACCGCGGGAGGTGTCTCATGAGCGGAAACGATCTCGCATCCATTGCCCGGGCCATGGTCGCTCCGGGCAAGGGCATCCTGGCCATCGACGAAAGCCTCGGCACCATTAAAAAGCGCTTCGACAGCATCAATGTCGAATCCACCGTGGAGAACCGCCGCGCCTACCGGGAACTGCTGATCACGGCCCCGGGCGGCGGCGAGTATGTCAGCGGCATGATCCTGTTCGACGAGACCATTCGCCAGAAGACCGGCGACGGCGTGCCGTTCGTGCAGGTGCTCGCCGATCAGGGCATCCTGCCGGGTATCAAGGTGGATGCCGGTGCGAAGGATCTAGCCGGGCATCCCGGCGAGAAGGTCACCGAGGGTCTCGACGGCCTGCGCGAACGTCTGGCCGAGTACGTGCAGCTCGGCGCGAAGTTCGCCAAGTGGCGCGCGGTGATCACCATCGGCGAGGGCATTCCTTCATCTGGCTGCATCGAGGCCAACGCCCATGCCCTGGCCCGTTACGCGGCCCTGTGCCAGGAGGCCGGACTGGTGCCCATCGTGGAACCCGAGACCCTCATGGACGGCGACAACACCATCGAGCGCTGCTACGAGGTGACGGAGTGGACGCTGCGGAATCTCTTCAGCGAACTGCACCGGCAACGCGTCGTCACCGAGCACACGATCCTCAAGGTCAACATGGTCGTGCCGGGGAAGAAGTGCGCGGACCAGGCGAGTGTCGAGCAGGTCGCCGACCTGACCGTGCGTTGCCTGAAGAACTCCGTGCCCGCTGCGCTGCCCGGCATCGTGTTTCTCTCGGGCGGACAGAGCGCGCGCGACGCCACCGTGCACCTCGACGCCATGAACAGGAGGTATCCCGACCTGCCGTGGCCGCTCAGCTTCTCCTATGGCCGCGCCCTGCAGGAGCCGAGCCTCAAGGCCTGGGCCGGGCGTCCGGAGAACGTCGAGGCCGCACAGGCGGCGCTGCTGCATCGCGAGAAGTGCAACAGCCTCGCCGCGCTCGGTCGGTACGACGCGTCGCTGGAGGAGGCGGCCTGAGCCCCGTGAAGCCGCGCGTGGAGATCGAGTTCTGCACGGCATGCCGATTCACGCTGCGTGCCGGCTGGCTGGCCCAGGAACTGCTGTTCACCTTCGGCGAGGATCTCGGCGAGGTGGCCCTGGTTCCGACCACGGGCGGGGTCTTCGAGGTCCGCTGCGACGGCACGACCCTGTGGTCGCGCAAGACCGAGGGCCGGCAACCCGACGCCAAGGAACTCAAGCAACGGCTGCGTGATCACATCGATCCGGACAGGTCGCTGGGTCACAGCGACCGTTGATCGCCGGTCGCTGTCCGTTCCGGGAGCCATTCCATGTCCGACAACCGCAGAAGCCGGGTCGTCACCGAGGGTGTGCAGCGCAGCCCCAACCGCGCCATGCTGCGCGCCGTCGGATTCGACAACGGCGATTTCACCCGGCCCATCGTGGGCGTCGCCAGCGCCCACAGCACGATCACCCCCTGCAACATGGGCATCGGCGGGCTCGCCGAGCGCGGCGAGGCAGCGCTGCGGGCGGCAGGGGCGATGCCGCAGCTGTTCGGCACCATCACCATCTCGGACGGCATCTCCATGGGTACGCCCGGCATGAAGTACTCGCTGGTGTCGCGGGAGGTGATCGCCGACGCCATCGAGACGGTGTGCATGGGACAGTCCATGGACGGCGTGCTCGCCTTCGGCGGCTGCGACAAGAACATGCCGGGCGCCATGATCGCCATCGCGCGCATGAACATACCGGCGGTGTTCGTCTACGGCGGCACCATCAGGCCCGGGCATTACAAGGGTGAGGACCTCACCATCGTGTCCGCCTTCGAGGCGGTGGGCCGTCACGCCGCCGGACGCCTCAGCGACGAGGACCTCTACGGCATCGAGCGCAACGCCTGTCCGGGCGCGGGGTCCTGCGGCGGCATGTACACCGCCAACACCATGTCCAGCGCCTTCGAGGCCATGGGCATGAGTCTTCCGTACTCCTCCACCATGGCGGCGGAGGATGCCGAGAAGGCCGAGAGCGCCGCGCGCTCGGCCGAGGTGCTGGTGGAAGCCATCCGCCACCAGCGGCTGCCCCGGCAGATGCTGACGCGCGAGGCGTTTGAGAACGCCATCGCCGTGGTCATGGCGCTGGGCGGGTCCACCAACGCCGTACTGCACCTGCTGGCCATCGCCCATGCGGCGGAGGTGCCCCTGTCGCTGGACGATTTCGAGGACATCCGTGCCCGGGTGCCGGTGCTGTGCGACCTCAAGCCCTCCGGGCGCCACGTGACCACCGAGTTCCACCGGGCCGGGGGCGTGCCGCAGGTGATGCGCATGCTGCTCGATCGCGGGCTCATCCACGGCCAATGTCTCACGGTCACGGGCCGCACCCTCGCCGAGACGCTGGAGAGGATTCCCGCCGAGCCCCCTGCAGGACAATCGGTGATCCGTCCGTGGGACGAACCGGTCTACGCGAGCGGCCACCTGGCGATCCTCAGGGGCAACCTGGCCCCGGAAGGGGCGGTGGCCAAGATCAGCGGCGTGCGCAGCCCGGAGATCACCGGACCGGCGCGGGTGTTCGAGTCCGAGGAGGCCTGCCTGGACGCGATCCTCGGCGGCCGCATCCGGGCCGGCGATGTGCTGGTGATCCGTTACGAGGGTCCGAAGGGCGGGCCGGGCATGCGCGAGATGCTTGCCCCCACCTCGGCCATCATCGGTGCGGGTCTGGGTGACAGCGTGGGGTTGATCACCGACGGGCGTTTTTCCGGGGGCACGTACGGGATGGTGGTTGGTCATGTCGCGCCGGAGGCCGCAGTGGGCGGACCCATCGCACTGGTGCAGGAAGGCGACCCCATCACCGTCGACGCCCGCGCACGCCGGCTCGATGTCCACGTGTCGGAGGCGGAACTGGAGCGTCGACGCGCGCAGTGGACACCGCGTCCGATGCCGGACCGGGGGGTGCTTGCGAAGTACGCGCGGCAGGTGGGCTCGGCGGCGCGGGGAGCCGTGACGGACGGGCAGGAATGAGCGCACGCGCCGTGGTACTGGGCGGCACCGGCTTCCTGGGCCGGGCGGTGGTGCGCCGCCTGATGGAGTCGGGCTGGACGGTGCGCTGCGTCGCACGTCATGCGGATCGGGCCGCGAAGCAGTTCCCGGCCGATTCGCCGCTGGAGCTGCGCGCTGCCGACATCGGCGACGAAGATGGCCTGAGGGAGGTGTTGCAGGACGCCGACGGCGTGGTCAACGTCGTGTCGCTTTACGTGGAACAGGGCGGTGCCACCTTCGAGGCGATCCACGTGCATGGTGCGCAGCGCCTCGCACGCCTTGCCCGGGAGGCAGGGGTGCCCGCTCTCGTACACGTCTCCGGCCTCGGCGTCGACGAGACCTCGCCCTCGTCCTACGTGCGCGCCCGGGCCAGGGGTGAGCGGTGCGTGCGCGAGGTCCTGCCGGAGGCCGTGATCA
Organism: Thioalkalivibrio denitrificans; assembly: GCF_002000365.1. Taxonomy (GTDB): domain Bacteria; phylum Pseudomonadota; class Gammaproteobacteria; order Ectothiorhodospirales; family Ectothiorhodospiraceae; genus Thioalkalivibrio_A; species Thioalkalivibrio_A denitrificans. The sequence goes on from NZ_MVBK01000059.1 coordinate 52,729, forward strand.
TGCGCCCGAGCGTCCTGTTCGGTCCCGGCGACGCCTTCCTCCGATCCCTGGAGATGATCACCCGCCGCCTGCCGGTGATACCGCTGTTCGGGGACGGTTCAACGCGCTTGCAGCCCGTCTACGTGGAGGACGTGGCCGCCGCCATCGCGCAGGCCCTCGTACAACCGGATGCACGCGGGCGGGTCTTCGAGCTGGGTGGTGCCCGAGTGCACACCTACCGCGAGATCGTGGTCATGGTCCTGCGTCACTTCGGACTCCGCCGGCTGCTGATGCCCGTGCCCTTCGCCCTTTGGCACGGCCTGGCCGCCACCGCCTCACTCCTGCCCGCCGCGCCGCTCACCCGCGACCAGGTCTGGCTCCTGCAGTCGGACAATGTCGTCGCAGCGGACGCATCCACGTTCGCTGATCTGGGTGTTGAACCCCAGGTTCTCGAAACGCTCCTTCCGGAATGCCTCGGCGTTTAGCCCCGAAGCGCACGAAGTGCACGAAGGGAACCGAAAGAATTTTCTCTCGCGAAGCCGCGAAGCCCGCAAAGGAAACCTGAAGGATTGGATCAATGCGGCGGGCTGAACTGTCGATGTGATCGCGATTGACATCGGGCGGCGGGCACGGCCCGCCCTATGAATCCGCTGTCTTGGCGTGCTTGGCGTTCTTTGCGAGAGAAATATCTGTTCCTTCGTGTTCTTCGTGCGCTTCGTGGTTGGAGACATCCCTCGACCGGGCACATAGGGCGCCCCGTGGGCGCCGCCGGACGTCCAATGCGACCACATCGGCAGACACAGCCCGTCGAATCGATCCAGATCTTCAGATTTTCTTTGCGGGCTTCGCGGCTTCGCGAGAGATATCTTCCTTTCAATGCGTCGGCATGATGAACGAGTTGGCGGACAGCTCACCAGCAGACGGCCAGCGCGAAGTGACGGTCTTGAGGCGGGTGTAGAAGTGCACGCCCTCGGGGCCGTGGATGGCGTGGTCGCCGAACAGGGAGTGCTTCCAGCCGCCGAAGCTGTGGAAGGCGAGCGGCACAGGGATGGGCACGTTGATGCCCACCATGCCGGCGGAGATGCGGCGCGTGAACTCGCGGGCGACGCCGCCGTTACGCGTGAACACCGCCACGCCGTTGCCGAACTCGTGGGCGTTGACCAGGGAGATGGCGTGGTCGAGATCCGGCACGCGTACCACCGAGAGCACCGGACCGAAAATCTCCTCCCGGTAGATGCGCATGGAAGGCTCCACCCGGTCGAACAGGCAGCCGCCCAGGAAGAAGCCGCCCTCGTGGCCTTCCACCCGAAAACCGCGGCCATCCACCACCAGTTCCGCACCCTCGGAGACGCCGAGGTCCACATAGCCGGTGACGCGCTCCAGGTGCGCGCGGGTGATCAGCGGGCCCATGTCCGCCTCCGGATCGGTGCCGGGGCCGATACGCAGCTTGCGTACGCGATCCGCCACGCGTGCCACCAGGGCATCCGCCACATCCCCGACGGCCACGGCCACGGAGATGGCCATGCAGCGTTCACCCGCCGAGCCGTAGGCGGCGCCGACGAGCGCGTCCACGGCCTGTTCAAGGTCCGCATCGGGCATCACCACCATGTGGTTCTTGGCTCCGCCCAGTGCCTGCACTCGCTTGCCGTGGGCTGCACCGGTGGAATAGATGTGCTGCGCGATGGGCGTGGATCCGACGAAACTCACGGCGGCCACGCGCGGGTCCGTGAGCAGGGCATTCACGGCTTCGGCATCGCCGTTGAGCACGTTGAACACGCCGTTGGGCAGACCCGCCTCGCGCAGCAGTTCGGCGAGCATCAGGGCGGGGCCCGGGTCGCGCTCCGAGGGTTTGAGCACGAAGGTGTTGCCGCAGGCGATGGCCACCGGAAACATCCACATGGGCACCATGACCGGGAAGTTGAAGGGCGTGATGCCCGCGCACACGCCCACCGGCTGTCGCAGGGAGTAGCTGTCGATCCCCGTGCCTACCTGGTCCGAGTACTCGCCCTTGAGCAGATGGGGAATGCCGCAGGCAAACTCCACCACCTCCAGCCCGCGGGTGAACTCGCCCCTGGCGTCGGAGAGGACCTTGCCGTGTTCGTGGGTGATCAGCGCCGTGAGTTCGTCGGCGTTCTTCTCCAGCAGCTCCTTGAAGCGGAACAGCACCCGGGCGCGCCGCAGCGGGGAGGTGTCGGCCCAGCCGGGCAGGGCAGCGGTCGCAGCGGTGAGTGCCTCCTCCACGTCTGCCTGGCCGGCGAGCGGCACCCGGGCGGTCACCTCACCCGTGGCCGGATTGAACACCTCGCCGAACCTGTCGTTTGCACCGGCGTGCGCTTCACCGTTAAGGAAGTGGGTGAGTCGGCGGGGCCGGCTTTCGTCATACAGCCTGGATGTCATGTGCGTGCCCTCCGCGCCGCCGGCGCGGCGCGCAATGGTCGAAGCGTGGCACCCGCTCCGGGGCCGGTCAAGGCGCGTCGGGTCGGCAGGCTGTTATGCTGTGTGTCCGGCAATGCGCAATCTGCCTTCGGGCGGTAATTTCACATCAGGAGAAACGGGAACTGCGTCATGGAGCTCAAAGTCATCATCGAGGACCAGCTGTACACCCTGAACGTACCCGACGAAATCATCCAGGGCGCGACGGACGCCTTCGAGCGCATGGACCGCGAAATGGACAACGGCTGGCAGATGGGCCGCGACTGGGTGGACCAGCCAGGGCGGGAGGACCGCGTACGGATCGTCGGAGACAAGCTCCTGTCGGCGCTGGAGCGCGACGACCATGATCTCGGGCGCGTGATGGCGGCCTATATACTCAGCCGGATGCCGGAACTGGATACGCTGGTCCTGGATACCTCCGGCGAGATCCGCAACAGTGAATTGCGCTATCGCTGAGAACTCCCGCGGCCCATGCCCGCCGCCGACGGGTTATTCCGCCGTAGCCAGGTCCTGCGCGGGGGCGGCCTCGGGGCGCGGGAAGCGCACGCGTCTCGGATAGGGGAACACGTCCCCGTACACGCCGTTCTCCACCTCCTTCTGCCGCTGCTGCCAGTAGCTGTAGTCGAACAGCTCAGGGTGCAGCTCCCGGAGCAGCCTGCGTTGCTGCGGGTCGGTGGTGAGGAAGGTGGGAAACTCCTCGGGGAAGATGTCGTGGGGGCCGACGGCGTACCACGGCTCCGAGCTGAGTTCGTCCTCCGGTGTGCGCGGCGGCGGAATCTTCCGGAAGTTGCACTCGGTGAGGTAGCAGATCTCGTCGTAGTCGTAGAACACCACCTTTCCGCTGGACGTGACGCCGAAGTTCTTGAACAGCAGGTCGCCGGGGAAGATGTTCACGGCCATGAGCTGCTTTATGGCCCGGCCCCAGTCGTCCAGGGCGGTGCGGGCCTTCTCGGGTGGCGCGTCCTCAAGGTACACATTGAGGGGCACCATGCGCTTCTCGATGTACATGTGCCGGATGAACAGCACATCGCCTTCGATTTCCATCTTCTCCGGGATCTGCCCCTTGAGTTCCTCGAGCAGTTCGGGCGAGAAGCGTTTGAGCGGAAACGCCACGTCGGAGAACTCCAGCGTGTCGGCCATGCGTCCGACGCGGTCGTGCATCTTCACCTGCAGGTAACGCTTGCGCACCAGTTCCGGCGTGACCTGTTTCTGGGGCGGGAACCGGTCGCGCATGACCTTGAATACGTACGGGTATGAGGGCAGCGTGAACACGGCCATCACCAGGCCGCGCGTGCCGGGCGCCACCTCGAAGGTATCGTCGCTGGCCGCCAGGTGGTTGAGGAAGTCGCGGTAGAAGTCGTTCTTGGCCTGCTTCTGGAAGCCAATGGCCATGTAGATCTCGGCGATGGGCTTTTCCGGCATGATGTCATGCAGGAACGCCACTGTCGCCGCCGGCACGGGCGTCTTCACCAGGAAATAGGCCCGGGCGAAGCTGAACACCGCCTCGGCCTCGTCCTCGGTGGTGAGCAGGGTGTCCGCGTAGATCCCGCCCTGCTCGTTGTTGATCAGCGGCACGATGAAGGGATGGGACTGTTCGCCTTTCACTACGCGCCCGATGATGTAGGCAGCCTTGTTGCGAAAGAACGGAAACTCCAGCACGTCGACGCGAAGCTCGTCCATGTTGCCTGCGCCGAAGGGGGAGCGCTCACGCAGCGCTTCCGCAATGCGTTCCGCATCCCGGTCCAGATCCTCGTAGGCCACATTGAAATAGAACGCGGACAGGATCTCCCAGATGCTGGTCTCCAGCCCGCCGTCCCGCGGATGGAAGGACATGAAGCCCCGGTATCGCTGGGCCAGCGCCTCGCGATCAACGACGGATTCCACGAAGATGTTGTCGTTATTGAAGTACTTTCGTTCGAAAAGCTGGCAGAAGACCGAGTTGTAGAAGGTTTCCGCCAGTTCCGGCCGGCTGTGATGGGACAGGAGACCCGTGTAGATGCTCTTGACCTCCTGCCACAGGCGCTCGTTCAGATGTTCGATGCCGAAGCTGCCGCGCAGCTTCTCCACGGTCTCGCGTACCCGCTTGTCATAGAAACTGATCCGCTTGGCGGCGGCCGCACGCACGCCGTCCCAGTCGGCCTCCTCGAAGCGCTCCCGGGCCACACTGGTGATCTCCTGGAAGAACGAGAAGTGACGTTCGAAACCCGTGAGTATGGACCGGGCGAGTTGTCGGGCCGAGTCGGTCATGGGGCGACCGGGCAAACCTCCTGCGCTATATTCATGGAGATTTCACTATAGCATTCAATCACCGCCTTCAGGACAGGCCCGCTATATTAAGTTTTTCAATCCATACCATTGAAATGAAGGCTCTTTCGCAGCGCCGGAAGGTCAGTTAGCGTATTTGTGGCGGTTTGTAAGCCATGCCGACCCCGATCCCGGAGAGCACCGGGACCTGACCCAACAGTACAACGAGCGACCAACGCGGAGAGGATTGAGACGATGAGCAGAGAGCAGCAGATCCAGGCCCTGGAACGTGACTGGGCGGAGAATCCGCGCTGGCAAGGGGTAAAGCGCGGCTATACGGCCGCGGACGTGGTACGGCTCAGGGGGTCGGTGCAGCCGGAGCACACCATCGCGCGCCGGGGCGCCGAGAAGCTCTGGCGCCTGGTCAACGGTGACGCGAAGAAGGGGTACGTGAACTGCCTCGGCGCGCTGACCGCCGGCCAGGCCCTGCAGCAGGCCAAGGCGGGCGTGGAGGCCATTTACCTGTCGGGCTGGCAGGTGGCGGCGGACAACAACACCTCCGAGACCATGTATCCGGACCAGTCTCTGTATGCCTACGACTCGGTGCCCACGGTGGTGCGCCGGATCAACAACACCTTCAAGCGCGCTGACGAGATCCAGTGGAGCCGCGGCGTTTCGCCGGAGGACGAGAACGGCATCGACTTCTTCCTGCCCATCGTGGCGGACGCCGAGGCCGGTTTCGGTGGTGTGCTCAATGCCTTCGAACTGATGAAGAACATGATCACTGCGGGCGCGTCGGGCGTGCATTTCGAGGATCAGCTGGCCGCCGTGAAGAAGTGCGGGCACATGGGCGGCAAGGTGCTGGTGCCCACCCAGGAGGCCGTGCAGAAGCTGGTGGCGGCGCGCCTGGCCGCCGACGTCATGGGCGTGCCCACCCTCCTGCTGGCGCGCACCGACGCCGAGGCGGCCAATCTGCTCACTTCGGACGTGGACGACAACGACAGGCCGTTCCTGACGGGTGAGCGCACCGCCGAGGGTTTCTACCGCGTGAAGAATGGCCTGGAGCAGGCCATCAGCCGCGGCGTGGCCTATGCCCCGTATGCGGACCTGGTGTGGTGCGAGACCGGCACCCCCGACCTGGGCTTCGCCCGCGAGTTCGCGGAGGCGGTGCGGGACAAGAATCCCGGCCAGCTGCTGGCCTACAACTGCTCGCCGTCCTTCAACTGGAAGAAGAACCTGGACATGAAGACCATTGCCGAGTTCCAGGACAAGCTCTCCGAGTACGGCTACAAGTACCAGTTCATCACCCTGGCCGGAATCCACAGCATGTGGTTCAACATGTTCGACCTGGCCCACGACTACGCCCGGGGCGAGGGCATGCGCCATTACGTGGAGAAGGTTCAGGAACCGGAGTTCGCCGCCCGCGAGAAGGGCTACACGTTCGTGTCCCACCAGCAGGAAGTGGGTGCCGGCTACTTCGATGATGTGACCACCACGATTCAGGGCGGCGCGTCGTCGGTGACGGCGCTGACCGGCTCCACCGAAGAGGCGCAGTTCGACGAGGCCAAGGGCTGATCCGCCGGGCCGGGGCACGCTGCCCCGGCCCCTTCAAACGCCCCGGCGGGAGGCAACCATGGAACCTGCATCCTACGGACTGACCGCGACGGCCGACCTGTGCGATTCCCACGGGGACGCCGCGCGGGTCTGCGAGATCCCGTTCAGGGACTTCGGCGAGGTGACTTCGTTCTCGGGGCCCGTCGCCACCATCCGCTGTTTCGAGGACAACACCCAGGTGCGCAAGGTCCTGGAGACCGAGGGCCACGGTCGGGTGCTGGTGGTGGATGCCGGCGGCTCGGTGCGTTGCGCCATGCTGGGCGACAACCTGGCCCAGCTGGCCCTGGACAACGGCTGGGCCGGCGTGATCATGTACGGCTGCGTGCGCGACGCAGCCGTGCTGGCCACCCTGCCGCTGGGCGTCAAGGCGCTGGGCACCCATCCGCGGCGCAGCGAGAAACGCGGCGGCGGCGAGGTGGACGTGCCGGTGAGTTTCGGCGGCGTGACCTTCAACCCGGGCGAGCGGGTGTTTGCGGACGATGACGGGGTGATCGTCCTGGCGGACGAAGGTTGAAGGATGAAGGCGGAAGGATGAAGGCGGAAGGAGGGGTGATTAGCCACGGTGACCTGTCAATCTCCCCGTAGGAGCGGCGCCCTCGCCGCGAACGCCCGTGCCCGTTGTGCCACTGTGTTCGTTCGACCCGGCGGCGGGCCTCCTACAGGATCGAGATTCGGGTTTGATTCATCCTTCATCCTTCATCCTTCATCCTTCATCCTTTCAGTCCAGGTGCTCATAGGCCACGAGCGTCAGAAAGTCCGCCAGCTCCTCCGCCTTCGTGATGTCCTCGAACAGTTTTGCGGCCAGCTGGTAGTGGCCTGACTCGAAGGCGTCGCTGCCGACTTCCTTGCGGATCGTCTCCATTTCCTCGGGGATCAGTTTTTCCACCATCTCCAGCGTCACGCGCCGGCCGTCGTCCAGCACGCCGCCGGGGTGGCGGATCCACTGCCAGATCTGGCAGCGGGAGATCTCGGCGGTGGCGGCGTCTTCCATGAGGTTGTGGATGGGCACGGCGCCCCGGCCACCCAGCCACGCGGCCATGTACTGGATGGCCACGTTGATGTTGTTGCGCAGGCCGGCCTCGGTAATGGTGCCCTCGGCGGGAGCGATCAGGGCGTCGCGCTCGGCGCTCACGTCGGGGCGCTGGCGGGCCACCTGGTTGGCGTCGGGCATGTGCTTGTCAAAGACCTCCATGGCCACGGGCACCAGCCCCGGGTGGGCGACCCAGGTGCCGTCGTGGCCGTCCTTCGCCTCGCGCTCCTTGTCGGCGCGCACCTTGTCGAAGGCCTCGCGGTTGGCCTCATCGTCGCCGCGCACCGGGATCTGGGCTGCCATGCCGCCCATGGCGAATGCCCCGCGCCGATGGCAGGTCTTGATGACCAGCAGCGAATAGGTGCGCATGAACGGCACCGTCATGCCCACCTGGCCGCGGTCCGGCAGGATGCGGTCCGGATGTTTACGGAACGTCTTGATGTAACTGAAGATGTAGTCCCAGCGGCCGCAGTTGAGGCCGACGATGTGATCCTTCAGTTCCCAGAGGATTTCGTCGAGCTCGAACACGGCCGGCAGGGTCTCGATGAGCACCGTGACCTTGATGGTGCCCACGGGAATCCCCAGCCGTTCCTGGGCGAACACGAACACGTCGTTCCACAGCCGCGCCTCGGCGTGTGCCTGGAGCTTCGGCAGGTAGAAGTACGGGCCGGTGCCCTGGTCGATGAGGTTCCGTGCGTTGTGGAAGAAGTACAGACCGAAGTCGAACAGGGCGCCGGGGATGGGCCTGCCGCCGACGGTCATGTGCTTCTCCGGCAGATGCCAGCCCCGCGGGCGCACGATCAGCACGGCCGTCTCGTCGTTGAGCCGGTATTCCTTGCCCTCCGGCGAGGTGAAGTCGATGTTTCGGTTGACCGCGTCGCGCAGGTTCACCTGCCCCTCCAGGCAGTTGTGCCAGGTGGGGGAATGGGCGTCCTCGAGACAGGCCATGAAGCATTTGGCGCCGCTGTTCAGCGCGTTGATGAGCATTTTGCGGTCGGTGGGCCCGGTGATCTCCACGCGCCGGTCCAGCAGGTCCTCGGGGATCTTCGCCACGGTCCAGTCCGACTCTCGGATCTCGCGGGTTTCGGGCAGAAAATCCGGAAGTTCCCCGGCATCGAACCGTGCCTGGCGCTGACGGCGCGCGTCGAGCACGTCCTCCACCCGGGCGGCGAACCGCTCGTGCAGGGCGACCAGGAAGTCCACCGCGTCCGGGGTGAGCAGATCCTCGAAGCCCTCGATGGGGCCCTTGAACGCAACTGAGTCGTGGTACGTCGCCATGCTGGTGTCCTCCTCTGGGGGTCGTCGATGCGCCGGTGCACGGAGCGGATCTTGCGTCAACGTGTCCGCTTTCCGATGCGAGGGGCGCTCTCTGGCCCTACCCTAAAAAACCGGATAGTATTTGACTAGATTATTAACTGAATAATGAATATTAAAATCGCAAGGTACTCGCAGGGATCGGCAGGGCAACGATTCTCTGACTCAGGACACTAGCTCATGGCCCACAATAATCCACTGGCTGCCACGCCAAACCGGTTGCGACAGCTGCGCGCCTTCTGCCAGGCCGCCCAGGCGGGCAGCATCTCCCGGGCGGCCGAGCGCCTGTGCGTCAGCCAGCCTTCCGTCTCGCTGCTGATCAAGGGTCTGGAGAAGGACCTGGGCGTCCTGCTGTTCGACCGCCGCGGCCCGCGCATCGATCTGACCGCGGCGGGTCAGGTGCTGCTGGAGACCGCGCTGCCGCTGGTGGAGGGCATGGATCATCTGCCTGAGGTGTTCGCCGCGCGTCTCGGCGAAGTGGGGCAGGGGGCCCTGGACCTGGCTGCCGGCGAGTCCACTATCCTGTATCTGCTTCCGGAGTACGTGAAGCGCTTCAGTGAGAGCTACCCGAAGGTGAAGCTGCATCTGCACAACGTCACCGGCCGGGACGGCCTGAAGATGCTGCGCGCGGGAGAGGTGGATTTTGCCGTGGGGTCCATGATCGACGTGCCCGACGACATGAGTTATCACCCCATCTTCACCTACGACCCCATGCTCATCACCTCCCTGAATCATCCGTTGGCGGGGCGGGATCAGGTAACGCTGGAGGATGTGGCCCCGTGCGGGCTGATTCTGCCGCCCCGGCACCTGTCCACCTGGCAGATCGTGGACCTGGTGTTTCATCAGCACGGGCTGAGCTATCACGTGGTGCTCGAGGCCGGGGGCTGGGAGGTGATCAAGAAGTTCGTGGAGCTGGACATGGGAGTGTCCATCGTGACCAGCATCTGCCTGACCGGAAAGGAGAAGCTGGCGGCCATCCCGCTGGGCGATTACTTCCCAAGGCGCACCTATGGTGTCGTGATGCGCAAGGGCAAGTTCCTGTCCCCCCAGGCCTGTTCCTTCCTGGAGCTGATGGATCCCGATTTCTCCTACGAGCGTTATACCGGGGTCGGCGGGCGGCCCGGTTCCGGGCGCAGCGCGGACGCGGTGGAAGGACGTGTGGATTTCACGGGGCATGATCGTTCCCTGCCCTGAACGGCCCCGGTGCCGGGTTTGACGCAACGGCGGTCTTCGGCTATGGGAATTCCCTTGTGGACGATCGTGCCTGCATGTGTCATGTGCGGCCGGTCGCATGCGGGGATGGCATCAACATGAAGATACGGGTCGACAAGCACGGAAAGCCCCTGGGTGAAGTGGAGCTCGGACCGGGGGAAACGACCATCGGCAGGGCGCCGCACAACGACATCGTGCTGGGCGATCGGGCCGTGAGCGGACGCCATGCGAGCGTGCACCTGGCACAGGGGCAGGCCGTCCTGCGGGACCTCAAGAGCACCAACGGCACGCAGGTCAACGGCCGGCGCATCACGACGCACACCCTGTCGGACGGCGATGTCATCGCAATCGCCAATTACCGCATCACCGTTTTTACTACTGATCGCATCGAGGAAGCGTCGGCAGACCCGCCGACGCGCATCCTTCGCCTGGATCGCCCGGGGATGCCGCCGGGCCTGGTGGACGAGCATTCCACCAGGCGCATCCGGCAGATCCGGTCCACACGATCCGGTGCCCCGGGCAGCACGCGCACCGTGCGCCTCAGGGTCATGGGCGGCTGCAACCAGGGCCGCCATCTGGATCTGATTGCGCCGGTGACGGCCCTGGGTGAGCCGGGCCAGGAAGTGGTGGTGTTCATCCGTGACGGCGATGACCTCTATGTGCAGCTGGTCCATGAGGGAACGGGGCGTGTACAGGTGAACGGCAAGGTACTGGATACGGAGCGCCGTTCCCTCGCCCACAACGACGTGATCACGGTGGGCGAGGTGCGCATGATCGTGGTGGCGGAGTCCAGCGCCGACGAACTGGGGGCCGGCACCGAAGAGTGGAAGCTCGACTAGCCCGCACATCTCACCGGGCGGACACCGGCTACCGCACAACAGGCGGAAATTTAGGGGGAATACTCGGAAATGGTCGAAAGCCTGAGTATCACAGACTGTCTTCGCCGGTGTCCTATCGCGGTTCAGGCTCGTCTTCGCGTCCGTATGCTTGCTCTTCACTCAACCCATAGCTACGGCTATGGGTTTCGCTCCAGAGCGGCGCCTACAAACGCGAATCCTTTGCCTGCTCCCGCGATCCCGGTGAGATGTGCGGGCTGATGCGCGGCCTCGTCCCACCCGATCCCGAAACCGAGGTCTCCACCGACCGATATGCGGTGGTGTACATGCCGGGTCGTGCCCGCAAGCGCTTCCCCGCCGGCTGCGTCGAGGTGGTGGCCTCGAGGGATGCGGCACTCGCGGGCGCCGATCCCGCGTCACGGCGCTTCCCCGCCCGGGTGCTGGGGCCCTCCAAGTCGTCCGAGGGGCAATACCTCTACTATCTGTTGGAATGGCTTGAGTAAACGGCGCCGGTTCACTCGGCGCACGTGGGTTCAGGGGGGCATGACATGGCCGACAAGCCGGTTTTCAGGGGCGGGCGCAACATCGCCATGAAGGTGCCCCCGCACCTGTACGATGCCACCGTGCGTTTCTATCGCGACGTCATCGGCCTGCCCGTCATCGAGGCGCCGTCGGCCGTGTTCGAGTTCGGCGCGTGCCGGCTGTGGATAGACTCCGTGGACGGTGTCAGCCAGGCAGAACTGTGGCTGGAACTGAACACCGACAACGTGAAGGCGGCCGCGGCACACCTGAAGTCAGCCGGGGTGGTGCGCAGGGACGAGATCGAACCGCTTCCGGAGGGATTCGAGGGCTACTGGATCTCCAGCCCGGCATCCATCATCCACCTGGTCTGCCCGCCGGGGGAAGGGGATTGAGTCAATCCCCCTCCCTCGGATCAGTTTTTCTGTCGGCGGGCGGCATGTACTCGTAGCGGCGGTGATCCTCCGGATCAGGCAAGCTCACCCCCGCCTTTTCAAGTGCCACTTCCAGGGCATGGGCCTCGTCGTCCAGCTCGTCGCGCAGGTCCCTGAGCGCCCGCAGCAGATCGCCCGCCTCCCGCAGGGGGATGTGGACCGTGACCTGCCCCTCGGCGATCTTTTCGATATTCATTTGCGAAACCTCCGGCAGATGCTTCAGTCCTCGATGGAGGGCTGTTTGGGCGCCTTGGCGTCGAACGCGTGGGGCGGCTGGCGGAAATGATCCTTCGATTCATAGACCGCCTGCTGCAGGACTGATGCGAGCGCGCGCATGCCGTTGGTGGCCTGCAATGTGCCGGTGTGCTCCTTCAGGTCATCCACCAGCTTCTCCGCGGTCTTGAGGTCCAGGGAGAGGGTGACTGCATTATTGCTTTTCGTGACCTTCATGCCGGTCTCCCGATGGCGTAGTTTGGAGTATTCACGACCTGAACATAGACCAATCGGGGAACGGCGGGCCAGAGCCCGTGACCCCTGCACGGACTTGCATCACGGTCGGAACCGATACAGGAGGAACCATGAACGCTTTGCCCTGGTACGTCGCCGGACTCGGCGCAGCGCTGCTCTGGGGAATTCACTATCCCCTGCTGGAACACGCGCTCAAACGGGTGTCCCTCGTGACGGTTCTCGTGCTCACGGTGTTGCCCGTGCTGGTGGTGGCGGTGGTGTTTCGTGACACGCTCTGGCGCGATGCCTCGGTGCTGATGGCCATGGACTGGCCCGACCGCGGGCGCATCCTCATGCTGTCGGCCACGAGCCTGGGGGCGACGGTGATGCTGTTCCTGGCCATCGGCAGCCGCAATGCCACGCTGGCGAGCCTGATCGAGATCACCTACCCGCTGTTCATCGTGCTGTTCACCTGGCTGTTGTTCCGCCAGGTGCATGTGACGCCCAGCGCAGCCCTCGGCGGCGCACTGGTGATGGCCGGCGCCGCCCTGATCATCTGGAATCATCCTTGATTCGTTCTAACCCCAATATTTCACCAATAA
>NZ_MVBK01000060.1:0-8180 GCF_002000365.1 Thioalkalivibrio denitrificans
AGGGCGGGCCGTGCCCGCCATGCCGGCCCCCTTCGACATCCGGCGCCCGCGGGGCGCCCTATGTAAACAACGAATTTCTTGGCGGGCTTCGCGGCTTTGCGAGAGAGGATTCTTTGTCTTGCGTTTCTCTTCGTGGTTAAACGCGCTTGGACTCCTCCACCGGCACCTCTCTGTAGCGCGGCCAGGAGCGTATGACGGCCTGGATGAGGGTGGCCAGCGGGATGGCGAAGAACACGCCCCAGAGGCCCCACAGGCCGCCAAAGACGATCACGGCGGCGATGATGGCCACGGGGTGCAGATTGACCACCTCGGAGAACAGCAGGGGCACGAGGACGTTGCCGTCCAGGAACTGGATGATGGCATAGGCAATCAGGACCCACGCAAACTCGGCCGACAGACCCCACTGGAAGTAGGCCACCAACGCCACGGGGATGGTGACCACGGCGGCGCCGATGTAGGGGATGATCACGGAGACCCCCACCATGACCGACAACAGCATGGCGTAATTGAGTCCGAACAGGGTGAAGGTCACGAAGGTCACGGCCCAGACGATCAGGATCTCGACGAACTTGCCGCGCACGTAACTTGCGATCTTCACGTTCACCTCGGCCCACACCTCGCTGGCCAGCCCCCGGTCCCGGGGCAGGAAGCTGGTGATCCAGTGCAGGATGGCGTCCTTATCCTTGAGCAGGAAAAAGACCATCAGCGGCACGATGATCAGGTAGACGAAGAAGGTCACCAGGTGCATCGCGGACGCCAGTGAGAGGCTCACCACGCGCTGGCCCAGCAGTGTCGCCTCGGTGCGGATGGCGCCCATCATCTCGCGCACCTGCTCCTCGGAAACGAACTGGGGATAGCGCTCGGGAAGCTGCAGCAAGAGGTTCTGGCCCTGGGCCACGACGCCGGGAAGCTCACGCACCAGCTGCACGATCTGCTGGGAAAGCAGGGGAAACAGGCCGAGGAGCGTGACCACAAAGAGGGCCAGGAAAACCACGAACACCAGAATCACGGCCGGCAGCCGCGGCATGTTCAGGCGTTGCAGTTTCTGCACCGCGCCCTCCAGCACGTAGGCAAGGATCACACTGGCCAGCAGCGGCGCCAGGAGGCGGCCGGCCAGAACGACGATTGCCGTGCCGAAGATCAGCAGCAGGGCAAGGATCACCACCTGGGGATCGGTGAAGTGGCGGTTGTACCAGTCGCGCAGCGGTCCGATCATTCGGCTTCATCCTTGCCGGCCAGACGCCGGTAGTGCATCTCGAAGACCACCTCCAGTTCGTCGATCACTTCGTGCGCCGCACGCCCCTGCATCACGTGCTGGGCCATGAGGGTCGAAGTCTCGTTGAGGAGTTTCGACTTGTCCAGCATGTGGTAGGTCGCAGACAGGCGCTTCATGGCCTTGACCACGCTCTCCCCTTCGGGCCGCGGGATGGGCTCGGGCTCCGGGATCTCCCTGACAGGCGCCTCGCTCTCGGATGCCAGGAAGCGCGCGAACGCCAGCAGGGCGCGCTGCTGCTCCTCGGGCAGGTCACGAAACAGGCGCAGCAGTTCCTTGTCGGCCGCGTCACCGCCCCCCTTGACCGCGTTCGGAATCACCGGCTTTCCACCTTGAGGTTGAACACGGGCATCTTGCGCCTTTCCTGCATGAGGGAAAGCGCGGTCACAAGGGCCTTGAGCACCAGCGCCGTGGTCTCCTGCATCTGGGCCCACTCCATGCGGACCTCGGCCAGCAACTCGCCGATGTGCGGCGCAGGATTGTGCTTCGCTTCCATGATGATGTCCTCGATCATGCCGGGCTTCATCTCGGGGCGGAACAGCATTCCGTACGTGAGCGGGTCCGGGCGCACGGCAAGCCAGTGACCATCTTCATCCTCCAGAATCGGTTCCACACCCCGGGGCAATGTCACATCGCCGTTGTACATCACCAGCAGACGGCGTCCGTCCATCTCCTCGGCCAGCGGATCCCCCTTGCCGGCACCCGTCATGCGGGCGGTGACGAATCGGGCCGTGTGCATGGGCTCGGCCTCGGGGGCGCCTCCGGCCGCCACGGCAACCATCTGCCCGCCCATGCCGATGCCAACCACCGGACGCTGCGCCTTCTGAAAGATCCGGATCAGATTCAACTCGTCATCCAGTTGTGGCACGTGTTCCCGGTCCGTCAGGGGCCAGGCGCCCCCGAGCAGCCATATTCCGTCGAACTGGGCCGCCGAACCGGGCAGTGCCTGGCCCACGAACGGCCGGAAGTAACTGAAGCCGATATCGCGCTTCTCGAGCTGGGATTCCACCAGCCCGAGAAACTCCGAGTAGGTATGTTGCACGACGAGGTAGTTCTTCATCGTATGAGACTCCGTGGCGATGACGCGTCACGGATTGCGGCGGCGGTCAGCTGGCCGCCTCGGAGCGGGCATCGTCGCCTGAATGTACGTGGCAGTAATTGCGCGCAAAGTCCAGCAACTCTTCCATGGCCCGCAGGCGGAATTTCTGGCGTTGCCGCACGAAGGAGAAGGGTCGCTCCAGCGGCGGGTCCAGGGGAATGGCCACGAGCCGCTTGAGTTCCAGCTCCTTGTCGATGGTGGCCCGGGACAGGATGGACAGCCCCATCCCCGCCTCCACGGCGCCCTTGATCGCCTCCGGGCTGCCCAGCTCCAGGCAGACACCCAGGGCGTTCTTGTCGATACCCTCGCTGGCCATGTGTTCCACGATCACCTCGCGGGTCCCGGAACCCTCCTCCCTGCAGATGAACGGGTACGGAAGAATGTCCTCCATGCGCACCACCTTGCGGTCGGACAACGGATGCCCGGGAGGGACAATGAGTACCAGCTGGTCGACGCGGCAGACTTCAACCAGCAGATTGCGATTGCCGACCGGCGCTTCCACGACACCCAGGTCAATGATGTTGTTCTCCACCATCGAGACGATGCCTTCCGAGTTGGAGACCTTTAGTCGGATGTTGATCTCCGGGTATTTGCGCTTGAAGTCGCCGAGGAGGGACGGGAGCATGTACTCCGCGACCGTGGTGCTGGCGCCCAGAGTCAGTGCGCCGCTGACGTCGCCCGTCAACTCGCGGACCGAGTTCTCCATCTCGGCATACATCTCGAAAATGCGTTCCGCGTATTCGTACACGGTACGCCCTGCTTCCGTCAGGCTCACCCTGTTGTGGGTCCGGTCGAACAGACGCGTGTTGAAGTAATCCTCCAACTGGCGGACCTGGAAGGTGACGGCCGGCTGGGTCATGTGCAGGGCGTCCGCTGCCTTGGTGAAGGACAGCAGTTTCGCCACCGTGTAGAAGACCTGGAGACGTCGATCAGCCATCAGGGAGCCCGCTGCCCTAATCAGAGTAATAAGGTGTACTAATCAGGACATACTAGCACATTGATGGCCCCCCGGTGCCGCGCGGCACATCCCCCGGGACCATCGTGGGCATGAGCGCCGGCCCTGCCCATGACCTAAAATGTAGGCCCCCGGGGACAGATAGGATCCCATGAGCCAAGCCTGGAAGAAACTCGACCTGGAAGGTGCCGGCCTGCAGCGGCTCAACGTGCTTCTGGCCCGGGAGATGAAACGCCGCTCGGCGGCCTACGCGCTACTGGCCCTGTTCCCGCTGGGCCTGCACCGCTTCTACCTGGCCGAACCCGTCGGCGGACTGTCCTATCTGGGCCTGTCCCTGCTGGCAGGGGTACTGGCACTGACACTCGGACCGGTCTGGCTGCTGGTGGGCCTGGTCCCGGCCCTCCTGCTGGCCGCCGTCGACCTGGTATGGATCGACCGGCGCGTGACCGACTGCAACAAGGCGCTGCGCATGCGCCTCTTCTTGCAACCCGGCACCCATCCGCCCAAGGGCTACCAGGGCCGCTACCCCGACGACGACACCGGCCTGGACGATGATGTGCGCCTCAAGGAATCCGAACGCGCCGGTCCCCCGCCCGCGGGCAGTGGTGCGGCAGATGCCGGTCGAGTGCCCTCATTCAACGAACAGGAGGCGATGCTCAGGGAACTGGCGAGAAGGAAGAAGGGGCGCAGGTGAAAGGATGAAGGATGAAGGATGAAGGATGAAGGATGAAGGATGAAAGTAGAGCGTAACCCTTGACCACTCAATTCATCCTTTTGCCTTCAACCTTCAACCTTTCAGATCACGCGTCCCCCGGCTTCCACACCCCCGAGGCTTCCTGCGGGGGCGCCGCGGGGCGCTGCTGCTGGGCGACCACGTCGTTGAACACGTGCTGGACGAAGCCGTTGAGCTGCTCCAGGTATTCGCGCTTCTGGCCTTCCTCGATGGGCTGACTGGCCAGCATGTAGCCCATCACGGCCGCCAGGTACTGCGTGGCCACCAGAGGATCGCGACAGCGCGGATCATTCTCCGCCAGCGCCTGCTGCAGCTGCTGCACCAGTTCACCGGACAATTGCAATGCATCACTCATGACAATGACTCCCCGAATATCTGTGTCCGGGGAGTCTAATACAGATGGGTGCGGGGGCGGAATTCAGCCCTTGGGCTGGTCTGGGAAAAGCACTTCTCTCGCGAAGACGCAAAGCCCGCAAAGAAAACCGATCAATATTTGGGCCGCACCGTGGGCGCCTTGAGTTCCGGATACAGGTCTGACCGCCGGGGCACAGCCCGCCACTCCATAAGACCTTCTTCGCGGGCTTCGCGTCTTCGCGAGAGAAACGCTTTTCCCTTCGTGAGTCTCGTGGCAAAAATCAGTTCTACGACCCCTTGGAGAAGGTCAGTCCGTCGCCGGCGACGTCCACGCGGATGGTGTCGCCGGGGAGGAACTCGCCGGAGAGGATGGCCTGGGCCAGCGGGTTCTCCACCTGGTGCTGGATGGCGCGCTTGAGGGGGCGGGCACCATAGACCGGATCGAAGCCCGCCTCGCCCAGGCGGTCCAGGGCCGGCTCGGAGACGTCCAGCCCGATGTCGCGCTCGGCCAGGCGCCGGCGCAGGTCGTCCAGCTGGATGGCGGTAATGGAGCGGATCTGCTCGCGGCCCAGGGGGTGGAACACCACCACTTCGTCCACGCGGTTGATGAACTCGGGGCGGAAGTGCGTCCCCACCACCTCCATGACCGCCTGCTTCATCTGCTGGTAGTGCTCCTCGCCGGCCATCTCCTGGATGATCTGGGAGCCCAGATTGGAGGTCATCACGATCACCGTGTTGCGGAAATCCACGGTGCGCCCGTGGCCGTCTGTCAGGCGCCCGTCATCCAGCACCTGCAGCAGCACGTTGAACACGTCCGGGTGGGCCTTTTCCACCTCGTCCAGCAGGATCACGCTGTAGGGCTTGCGGCGCACGGCCTCGGTGAGATAGCCGCCCTCCTCGTAGCCCACGTAGCCGGGCGGTGCGCCGATGAGCCGCGCCACGGAGTGCTTCTCCATGAACTCGGACATGTCGATTCGCACCATGGCCTCCTCTGTGTCGAACAGGAACGCGGCCAGGGCCTTGGTCAGCTCCGTCTTGCCCACACCCGTGGGGCCCAGGAACAGGAACGAGCCGTTGGGCCGCCGGGGATCCGAGAGACCCGCACGGGAACGTCGGATGGCGTTGGACACCGCGCGCACGGCCTCGTCCTGGCCCACCACGCGCCGCGTGATGGCCTCTTCCATGCGCAGAAGCTTCTCGCGCTCGCCCTCCAGCATCTTGGACACGGGGATCCCGGTCCAGCGGGAGACCACCTCGGCGATCTCCTCGTCCGTGACCTTGTGGCGCAGCAGGCGCATCTCGTGCATCTCCGCCTGGGCGGCCATGTCCAGTTGCTTCTGCAGCTCGGGGATGCGCCCGTACTGGAGCTCCGACATGCGCGCCAGGTCGCCGGCCCGGTGGGCGGTCTCCAGCTCGAGACGCGCCCGCTCCAGCTCCTCCTTGATGTGGGCCGTGCCGGACAGTGCTGCCTTCTCGGCCTTCCAGATCTCGTCCAGGTCGGCGAACTCACGCTCCAGCTTGTCGATCTCCTGCTCGAGGCTGTCCAGGCGCTTGCGCGATGCCTCGTCTGACTCCTTCTTGAGCGCCTCGCGTTCGATCTTCAACTGGATCAGGCGACGCTCCAGACGATCCATCTCCTCGGGCTTGGAATCGATCTCCATGCGGATGCGGCTGGCGGCCTCATCCACCAGGTCGATGGCCTTGTCGGGCAGCTGGCGGTCGGTGATGTAACGGTGGGAAAGTGTGGCGGCGGCAACGATCGCCGGGTCCGTGATCTCCACCCGGTGATGCACCTCGTAACGCTCCTTCAGGCCGCGCAGGATGGCGATGGTGTCCTCCACGGATGGTTCGTCCACCAGCACCTTCTGAAAGCGGCGCTCGAGCGCGGCGTCCTTCTCGATGTACTTGCGGTACTCATCCAGCGTGGTGGCGCCGATGCAGTGCAGCTCGCCGCGGGCGAGTGCCGGCTTGAGCATGTTGCCGGCATCCATGGAACCCTCGGCCTTGCCAGCGCCGACCATGGTGTGGATCTCATCGATGAACAGGATGATGCGCCCTTCCTGCTTGGCCAGGTCGTTCAGGACCGCCTTGAGGCGCTCCTCGAATTCGCCGCGAAACTTGGCGCCCGCGATCAGTGCGCCCATGTCCAGCGACAGCAGACGCCGGTTCTTGAGGCCCTCGGGCACCTCGCCGTTGATGATGCGCTGGGCAAGGCCCTCGACGATGGCGGTTTTGCCCACGCCGGGCTCGCCGATCAGCACGGGATTGTTCTTGGTGCGACGCTGCAGCACCTGCACGGCACGACGGATCTCGTCGTCGCGACCGATCACGGGGTCCAGCTTGCCCTGTTCGGCGCGCTCGGTGAGATCGATGGTGTACTTCTCCAGCGCCTGGCGCTGCTCCTCGGCGTTGGGGTCATCCACCCGCTGCCCGCCGCGCATTTCCTCGATGGCCTTCTCCACGGCCTGTTGTTCGGCGCCGGCCTTCCTCAGCAGTTCGCCCAGCGTGCCCCTGTCCTCCAGGGCCGCGAGCAGGAAGAGCTCGGAGGAAATGAACTGGTCCTTGCGCTTCTGGGCCGCCTTGTCGCACAGGTTGAGCAACCGCCCCAGGTCATTGGAGATGTGAAGCTCGCCGGCCGCACCCTCCACGCGGGGCAGGCGTTCCAGGGCCTCGCCCAGTTGCGAGCGCAACAGGTTGATGTTGGCGCCGGCCCGGGCCAGCACGTGACGCGCGGTACCCCCGTCCTGATCCAGCAGGGCAATCATCAGGTGTACCGGCTCGATCATCTGATGATCGCGGCCCACCGCCAGGGAATGGGCATCCTGGAGGGCCATCTGGAACTTACTGGTCAATCTGTCCATGCGCATGGGCTGAAATCTCTCGCGGCAACTGTGGCAATACCCCTAAGATGGGTGGGTCTGCCGCGAATTCAAGATTCAATGTTCAAGATTCAAAGGCCGCCGCCCATCATTCCCTTGAATCTTGAATCTTGAATCTTGAATTTGTCCCTGCTTTCAGCGCCTGATCCAGATCAGGCTCGCCATGCGGCCGGTGCGCGGCTCACGGCGGTAGGAATAGAAGCGCTCCCTGTCAGTGAAGGTGCAGAAACCACCGCCGTGGACGGTGGTCACGCCGCTGGCCGCCAGCCTGCGCCGCGCGAGGGTGTAGAGATCGGCGAGCCAACGGTCCCCGTCCGGCTGGAACGCGATGGCCGCGCCGGGATCGCGCTCCACGAAGGCGGTCCGCACCTCGTTGCCCACCTGGAAAGCACCGGGTCCGATCGCGGGTCCGAGCCAGGCCATGAGCCCGTCACCGCCCCCCAGCGCACGCACGGTGGATTCCAGCACGCCGGTGGAGAGCCCGCGCCAGCCCGCATGCGCGATCGCCACCCGGTCGCCCCGCTCATGGCAGAACAGCACGGGCAGGCAATCGGCCGTCATGACCGCGCACACCACACCGGGTGTGAAGGCCACCGAAGCATCGGCCCGGGGCTCCGGCTGACAGTTCCCCGCATCCACCACGGTGGTGTCGTGCTCCTGCTGGAGCCAGACGGGCTCCGCCGGCAGGGAGAGCGATTTCACCAGCAGCGCCCGGTTGGCCGCCACCGCCTCGGGCGCATCGCCCACGTGCGCCGCCAGGTTGAAACTGTCGAAGGGTGGCGCGCTCACGCCCCCGCGCCGCGTGGTCGAGGCGGCACCAACGCCGGAGGGGGCAGGCCAGTCGGGGATGAGGATGTCCATATTCAGTCAAGGATGAAGGATGAAGG
>NZ_MVBK01000060.1:8230-35144 GCF_002000365.1 Thioalkalivibrio denitrificans
TGAAGGATGAAGGATGAATCCAGAGTGTAACCGCTAATCTACCTCTCCTCATGGGGAGGCATAAGGTCAGCCCTCAGCCCTCAGCCTTTCGCAGGGGGTGGCTCAATTCAACCTTCAACCTTCAACCTTCAAGGCTCCGAAGGAGCCTTGAAACGTCTGCCGGCAAAGGCGCTTCCCAGGCAACATTCTTCCCGGTCTTCGGATGCACCAGTTCCAGGCGTGCGGCGTGGAGCGCCTGGCGGCGGAACCCCTTGATCGCGTCCCGCGCCGCCTCGGAGAGGCCTGCGGCCAGCTTGAGGCGGCCGCCGTAGACCGGGTCGCCCACGATGGGATGATGGATGTGGGCCATGTGCACGCGGATCTGGTGGGTGCGTCCGGTCTCCAGGCTGACGCGCAACAGGGTGTGTGCGGGGAAACGGGCCTCCACACGGTAGTGGGTGACCGCGGGCTTGCCGCCACTGACCACCGCCATGCGCTTGCGGTCCACCGGATGGCGGCCGACGGGTGCATCCACCGTGCCACCGGCCACCACCACCCCGTGCACCAGCGCCAGGTACTGGCGCCCGACGCTGCGTGCCTGCAGCTGGCGCACCAGGTCCGTATGGGCCTCGAGGGTCCGCGCCACCACCAGCAGACCGGAAGTCTCCTTGTCCAGGCGGTGCACGATGCCGGCGCGCGGCAGGGCGGCGAGTTCCGGGGCGTGGTGCAGCAGCGCATTCACCAACGTGCCCGCGCGATTCCCCGCCGCCGGATGCACCACCAGGCCCGGCGGCTTGTTGATGACGATCAGGGTATCGTCCTCGTAGACCACCGACAGGGGGATGTCTTCCGGCCGGTCTTCGGACGCAGGTTCCACCTGAGCCCGGATCTCCACCTGACCGCCGGCCCTGACCGCATCGCGGGGCCGCGGGATGCGGTCATCCAGACGCACCCAGCCCGCCTCGATCCACTGCCGGATGCGGCTGCGGGAATAGTCCGGGTACATGCGCGCCAGGGCGGCGTCCAGGCGCTGCCCGGCCAGCTCGTCGGGTACTTCACCGCGCAGTTGAATCGTGTCGAGTTCTGCGGACAATCTCGTAGCCCCCCGGGGTCATACGTTATACTGCCCTCCATTATTTCAGTCCCGGTGCCCCATGACATCCATGCGCCAGTTCACCCTCGCCCTGCTTACCGCTCTGCTGACCATCACCCTCATCGCGGGCTGCGCCGGCCGCCAGGATCCCACCCGGGACTGGTCCGCCAGCCAGCTCTACATGGAGGCCCGCGCCGCGCTTGACCAGGGCAACTTCGACCAGGCCGTGGGCTACTACGAGAGCCTCGAAGCCCGCTTTCCCTTCAGCCGCTTTGCCCAGCAGGCCCAGCTGGAGGTGGCTTACGCCTATTACCGTGCCGACGAACCGGACATGGCCCTGGCGGCCGCGGACCGCTTCATCCAGATCAACCCGCGCCATCCCTACGTGGACTATGCGTATTACCTCAAGGGCCTGGTCAACGCGAAGCGCCATCAGGGCTTCGTGGATCGCTGGTTCCCTCGCGACCCACGGGAGCGGGATCCCGAACCACTGCGCCAGGCCTTCGAGGACTTCGGCAATCTGGTGCGCAATTTCCCGGACAGCCAGTACGCGGACGACGCCCGCCAGCGCATGATCTACCTGCGCAACATGCTCGCCGGTCACGAGCTCTACGTGGCGGAGTTCTACATGCGCCGCGGCGCCTGGCTCGCCGCCGCGCAGCGGGGGCGCACCGTGCTGGAGCGCTACCCCGAAAGCGACGCGACGCTGGACGCGCTGGAGATCATGGTGCGCGCCTACCGCGAACTGGAGCTCGACGACCTTGCCGAGGATGCCCTGCGCGTGCTCGAAATGAACGACGCCGA
Organism: Thioalkalivibrio denitrificans; assembly: GCF_002000365.1. Taxonomy (GTDB): domain Bacteria; phylum Pseudomonadota; class Gammaproteobacteria; order Ectothiorhodospirales; family Ectothiorhodospiraceae; genus Thioalkalivibrio_A; species Thioalkalivibrio_A denitrificans. The sequence goes on from NZ_MVBK01000060.1 coordinate 10,107, forward strand.
GCGGGCCGCGCGGCTTCGCGACGCCTGATCCATCCAGCCACCACCGCCACCCTAAGGGGCCGGACCATGTGGGATTTCTTCAAGACCGTCCGCCATCGCCATTCCGTGCGCCGCTACCAGGCGGACATGCCGGTGGAGGAGGAAAAACTGCACGCCATCCTGGAGACGGCCATCGCCGCCCCCTCGGCCGGCGACCTGCAGGCCTACCATGTGGTTGCCGTGCGCGACCCGGACCTGCGCGCCGCACTTGCCGCCGCGGCCCACGGGCAGGGCTTCGTGGCGGAAGCCCCTGTCGTGCTCGTCTTTTGCGCCCAACCGGAGCGCTCAGCGCGCGAATACGGGGAACGCGGCAGGGATCTGTTTTCCCTACAGGATGCCACCATCGCCGCGGCCTACGCCCAGCTGGCCGTTGTGGCCGCAGGACTGGGCTCCACCTGGGTGGGTTACTTTCAGGAACATGAAGTGCGCCGCGTACTGGGGCTGTCCGAGGACCTGCACCCCATCGCGCTGCTGTGCCTGGGTTACCCCGCGGAACTGCCGGAAGTGACCCCGCGACGGCGACTGGACGAGTTGGTGTCTTATCGGTGAGGTGTGACGGAGTAGGTGATGTCCCCGACCTTCTCCTCCCCGTGAGGGCGAGGGAACTCTCGGCCATTCATGCACGCCTAACGCTGAACGCTGAACGCCTCTCGCCTAAAGCGCCTCGCTCCCCTCTTCCCCCGTGCGGATACGCACCACGCGGTCCACGGGGGTGACGAAGATCTTGCCGTCGCCGATCTTGCCCGTGCGGGCGGCCTTGACGATGGCATCCACGCAGATCTCGACGCGATCGTCATCCACCACCACCTCGAGCTTCGCCTTGGGGATAAAGTCCACCACGTACTCGGCACCCCGGTAGAGTTCGGTGTGCCCCTTCTGCCGGCCGAAGCCCTTCACCTCCGTGGCGGTCAGCCCGGTGATGCCGATCTCCATGAGCGCCTCGCGCACGTCTTCGAGCTTGAAAGGCTTGATGATGGCCTCGATTTTTTTCATGTGCTGTCTCCCGAAATGACCGCCGGACTTGGGTGACGGCGATCCCATGGATCATTAATGCGCTTTTGCCACAGAGGGCACAGAGGTCACAGAGTTGCCGGAGAATCATCCCAAGGACGTATCACCTGTATCTCTCTGTGACCTCTGTGTCCTCTGTGGCCAAATGCAGAATTTCATTAGGTACTAGCTTAACAACCTTGCGTACCCCGATGTAATGGGAAAGCGCCGATCCTTGCCAAAAGCGCGACGGGTGACGCGTACGCCGGGCGGGGCCTGACGCCGCTTGTACTCGTTTCTGAGCACCAGGGTAGCCACCCGGTGAACCGTCTCGGCATCGAAACCGGCGCGCACGATCTCCTCCACGGACTGATCCTGCTCCACGAAACGCTCGAGAATCGGGTCGAGGATCTCGTAGGGCGGCAGACTGTCCGAATCCTGCTGGTCCGGAGCCAGTTCCGCCGACGGCGGACGCTGGATCACGCGATCCGGAATCACCGGGGAGATTCCGTTGCGGTACTGCGCAAGTCGATAGACCCACAGCTTGGACACGTCCTTCAGCGGCGCAAAGCCGCCGGCCATATCGCCGTAGAGGGTCGCATAGCCCACCGCCATCTCGCTCTTGTTGCCCGTGGTGAGCAGCATGCGGCCGGTCTTGTTGGAGATCGCCATGAGGATGATCCCGCGGCAGCGGGCCTGGATGTTCTCCTCCGTGGCGTCACGCGGCATGCCCTCGAACTCGCCTGCCAGCGAAGCGAGAAAGGCCTCCACCATGGGGACGATGGGAATCTCCCGATAGCGGACGCCCAGCGATGCGGCCTGGGCGCGGGCATCCTCGAGACTGATGGACGCGGTATAGCGATACGGCATCATCACCGCCTCCACCGCTTCCGCGCCGAGGGCATCCACCGCGATGCAAAGCGTGAGCGCGGAATCGATGCCGCCCGAAAGCCCCAGGACCACGCCCTGGAAACCGTTCTTGCGCACGTAGTCGCGCACGCCCATGACAAGGGCCTCGTAGAGTTCCTGCGCCTCGCTCTGCGGTGTTGCCACGGGCCCGGGCAGCGGATTCGCCACCTCATCGCCCGCGGGGACCTCTACAAGCGCCAAGTCCTCGCGCCACGCGGGCAGTCGCTGAAGAACCTCTCCCTCGTGTCCCATCACCATGGACTGACCGTCGAACACCAGCTCATCCTGCGCCCCGACCAGATTCAGATACACGACGGGGAGCCGCGACTCGCGCACACGGGCCCGCAGCGTCTCCACGCGTTCCTCGAGCTTGCCACGGTGATAGGGCGAGGCATTGATATTGAGAATGGCCGCTGCCCCCGCCTCCCGTGCCGACGCGACGGGTTCGGGTTGCCAGACATCCTCGCAAACCGTCAGGCCCAGACGCACGCCGGCCACCTCGATGACGCAGGCCTCGTGTCCCGGCACGAAGTAACGCTTCTCGTCGAATACGCTGTAGTTGGGCAGGACCTGCTTGTCGTAGCGCGCCGCAACGCGCCCGTCGCGCAACAACAGTGCACTGTTGTGCAGCCCGCGCTCATCCAGCACCGGGGCGCCGAGCACCACGTCGATGCCCCGCACCGCCGGCGCCAGTGCGTGCAGTGCCCGTCCGCTTCGTTCGTGGAGACTGGCGCGCAGCAGCAGGTCCTCCGGCGGATAGCCGGTGATGGCCAGTTCCGGAAAGACGACCAGGTGCGCACCGAGTTCGTCACGCGCCCTTATCGCCCAGTCGCGAATGCGCTCTGCGTTCCCCTCCACATCGCCCACCAGCGTGTCCACCTGGGCCAGCGCGATCTTGAGGGTATCGGTCATGGGAGAAAGATGATTCAAGGTTCAATATTCAAGATTCAAAGGCAAAATGATGCCAGCCTCGGCCGCCACGGTCGACGTCACCCGCGCCCTCCTTTGAATCTTGAATATTGAATCTTGAATTCGCCGTTCAAAGCAGCGACTTCATGCGCTCGCCCATGTCGGCCGGGGAGCGGACGACGGAGACGCCGGCGGCCTCCAGGGCGGCGAATTTCTGGTCGGCCGTGCCCTTGCCGCCGGAGATGATGGCGCCGGCGTGGCCCATTCGGCGTCCGGGCGGGGCGGTGACGCCGGCGATGTAGGCAACCACCGGCTTGCTCATGTGGGCCTTGATGAACTCGGCGGCTTCTTCCTCGGCCGTGCCGCCGATTTCGCCCACGAGGATCACCCCCTCGGTCTGCTCGTCAGCCTGAAAGAGTTCAAGGCAGTCCACGAAGTTCATGCCCTGGATGGGGTCGCCGCCAATGCCCACGCAGGTGCTCTGCCCAAGGCCCGCGTCGGTGGTCTGCTTGACGGCCTCGTAGGTGAGCGTACCCGAGCGCGACACGATGCCTACGCGTCCGGGCTGGTGGATGTGGCCGGGCATGATGCCGATCTTGCAGCCGCCCGGCGTGATCACGCCGGGGCAGTTGGGCCCGATCAGCCGGGCCCCGCTGTCTGCCAGCGCCGCCTTGACCCGGAGCATGTCGAGCACCGGGATGCCCTCGGTGATACACACAATCACGCGAATCCCGGCATCCGCCGCCTCCAGGATGGCGTCCGCCGCGAAGGCCGCGGGCACGTAAATCATGGTGGCATCCGCGCCGGTCTCGCGCACCGCGTCGTGCACGGTATCGAACACCGGAAGCTCCAAGTGCGTCTGCCCGCCCTTGCCCGGCGTCACACCACCTACCATCCGCGTGCCGTAGGCGATGGCCTGCTCGGAATGGAAGGTGCCCTGCTTGCCGGTAAACCCCTGGCAAATCACCTTGGTCTGGCTGTCAATGAGGATGGACATGGGTCGGATTCACACTGTTCAAGATTCAAGATTCAAGATTCAAGGGGAAACTGTCTTGCGCGATCTGAACTTGTGCCCCTTGTAATCACCGCGTTGCAGGTAGCGGATGAAGCCCGCGAGCATGCGGCTGAGCACCAAACAGTCTCGTCTCAGTTGCTCAGCTTGGTCCGAATCCAGCAGGCCCGCGTCCTCGACCACGTAACACTGTGAGCGCAGTTCCCCTGCAGAACCCTTGGCCATGGACAGGAAGTTGACAAGCTTGCGATTGCCGCCGCGCTCATATCCTTCCGCAATATTCGACATCACCGATACCGCAGAACGGCACATCTGGCGACACAGGGCGGTGTCCCGAGCCAGCGCCCCATTGCGCGTCAACATGTACACCCGGGCAGTCAGCTCCCTTGCCCGCCTCCATACCTCAAGTTCCTCGAATCGCGTCCCGGACACTCCATGCCCCCGAGTCATTCCCTTGAATCTTGAATATTGAATCTTGAATTCTATTTAACGGAAGCCACTGCTTCTTTGGCACCGTCGGTGAGCGACTCGGCCGGGGTGATGTTGAGTCCGCTGTCGGCCAGCATCTGCCTGCCCTTTTCCACGTTGGTGCCTTCCAGGCGCACCACCACGGGAACGGTCACGTGCACTTCCTTGACGGCGTTGATGATGCCTTCGGCAATCAGGTCGCAGCGCACGATGCCGCCGAAGATGTTCACGAACACCGCCTTCACGGCGTCGTCGGACAGGATCAGCTTGAAGGCCTCGGTGACGCGCGCCGCAGTGGTGCCGCCGCCCACGTCCAGGAAGTTGGCGGGCTCGCCGCCGTGGAGCTTGATGAGGTCCATGGTGGCCATCGCGAGACCGGCGCCGTTCACCATGCAGCCGATGTTGCCGTCCAGGCGCACGTAGTTGAGTTCGTGCTCGCGGGCGCGCGCCTCGCGCTCGTCCTCCTGGGTGGCGTCGCGCATCTCCGCCAGTTTCGGGCGACGGTAGAGGGCGTTGTCGTCCAGGTTGATCTTGGCGTCCAGGGCGATCAGATCGCCGGAACCCGTGACCACGAGGGGATTGATCTCCACCAGGCTCGCGTCCGATTCCAGGAACAATGTGTACAGACGCGAAAGCAGCTTTACCAGCGCCGAGACCTGCGGCCCTTCCAGCCCCAGCGCAAAGGCCACCCGGCGCCCCTGGTAGGGCATGAAGCCGGCCGCGGGGTCCACGTGCAGGGTGACGATCTTGTCCGGTGTCTCGGCAGCCACGGTCTCGATGTCCATGCCGCCGGCTGCGGATGCCATGATGGCGACCCGGCGCCGTGCCCGGTCCACCAGCAAGCTGAGGTAGAGCTCGCGGGAGATATCGGTGAGGGATTCAACCAGCACGTGGTTGATCGGCAGGCCCTCGGGGCCCGTCTGGTGCGTGGCCAGCCGGCCGCCCAGCAGGTCTTGCACCGCCTGGCGCAGGGCCTCGACCCCATCCACCTTGCGCACGCCACCGGCCTTGCCCCGGCCGCCCGCATGCACCTGGGCCTTCACCACCCAGGCGTCACCGCCCAGGGTTTTCACCGCGCTGTCGACCCCAGAGGCCGAATCGAGCGCGACCCCCTCGGGCACCGGAATGCCGTGCTCCCGAAACAGGGCCTTGGCCTGAAACTCGTGGAGATTCATGAAGGGAAAGATACCCCCGTACACCGCAGTGCACAAGGACGGCATGACGGACGATACTGCAGCGCCACTCGCCGGTGGCCCATGCCCGGGCGAGCCCCATTTGGCCCGAGGTCGGGTCTCCTACACACCACCAACCCGTAGGAGCGGCGACCCCGCCGCGAACAGCCCATGCCTAGGGTTTGCCCCATTCGGCCCGGGGTCGGGCCTCCTACACACCTCCACCCCGCAGGAACCGCAACCCAGCCGCGAAGCGGCGGCCAGTCCCGGCCAAACAGGTCATCAGACGCATTTTCTTGTATCTTGTCTCTGAAATCTTGTATCTAACTCCTTCATGCGCATCCTCTTCCTCATCGCCGCCATCGTGCTGGTCTTCATGATCGTGCGAACCCTGTTTCGCAAGCCCCTGGGGCGGTCGAAGCCGGAGCAGCGACCGTTGCCTTCCGGCAACATGGTCCGCTGCGACTACTGCGGGCTCCATGTGCCCGAAAACGAGGCCCTGCTCTCGGACGGTCGCCGCTACTGCAGCCAGGAGCATCGCAGGCTCGACCACCAACCCCGTCAGGACGACTGAGTCGCCAGGCCCGTGCCCGCCCTGTCCACTTCCCGGCCCGAGCTGAACTGGCGCTCACTGCGCATCTTCTCGTTCTATCGCCTGATCGCTGCCGGTCTGCTGCTAGCCGTGCACCTGATGGGCACCGGCCCGACCACCTTGGGCGCGGCACTCCCCGAGGCCTTTCTGGTGGCCGCAACGGCCTACGTGCTGGCCGCCCTGGTGCTCGGTTTCACCGGCCGGCTGCGCCGGCCCGCCTTCGAGACCCAGGTGGGACTGCAGGCGGCGGCAGATATCCCGCTCATCACTGCCATCACCTATGCCAGCGGCGGGGTGGCCAGCGGCCTGGGCATGCTCATGGTTCCGGTCATCGCCGGACTGAGCCTGCAGATGCCGGGGCGCTGGGGCCTGCTGTTCGCCGCCCTGGCGTCCCTGTCCCTGCTGGGGGCGGAGATACAGGGTTTGGCCCTGGGGCTTTTGGACGAAGGCGCGTTCACCCAGACGGGGCTCCTGGGTGCAGGGCTATTCGCCACCGCGCTGCTGGCCATGGCGCTGTCCTGGCGTGCGCGGGAAAGCGAGGCACTGGCCCTGCGCCACAGTATCGACCTGGCCAACATGGCCGAGCTCAATGCGCACATCATCGACCGGATGCAATCCGGGGTCATCGTCGCCAACGACGAAGGCCATATCCATCTGGTCAACGAGGCCGCCTGGAACCTGGTGGGCAATCCGGACCCGGAGAATCCCAGCAGCCTCGCCGACCTCTCCCCCCGTTTGTACGCGGCGCTGCGCGAGTGGCTCATGGACCCCGCCCGCGGATCGGCGCTGACCCTGCCCGGCGACAACCAGGGGCCGGAACTGCGCGTTCGCTTCACGCGCCTGGGGGTGGAGCGCGCGGTGGGGACGCTGCTGTTCGTGGAGGACACGGCGGAACTCAGGCGCCAGATGCAGTCCGCCAAGATGGCCTCCGTGGGGCGGCTGACCGCCAGTATCGCCCACGAGATCCGCAACCCGCTGGGTGCCGTCAGCCACGCCGCCCAGCTGCTGGCGGAATCCGAAGACCTGACACCGCCGGACAAGCGCCTGGCGGGCATCATCCAGGCCCAGAGCGAGCGCATGAACGCGGTGATCCAGAGCGTGCTGCGCCTGTCGCGGCGGGAAGAACCCCGGCGCGAGGAGATCGAGTTGCTGTCCTGGATCACCACGTTCGCCCGGGAGTTCCAGGGCCACCACCACCTGGAGATGGACCAGGTGGCCATCCGCATCACGCCGGCCGATACCCGGATCCTGTTCGACCCGGACCACCTGCATCAGGTGCTCTGGAACCTGTGCGACAACGCGCTGACCTATGGCGCCGTCCCGGACGAGCGCGTGCGCATCGAGTTGCGTGGCGGCGCGAACCTGGTCGGACGTCACGCCAGCCTGGATGTGCTGGACAACGGACCGGGAGTGAACCCCCGCATCGACCGGCAGCTGTTCGAGCCCTTCGTCACCACCGGTGACAACGGAACGGGCCTCGGCTTGTACATCTCCCGCGAGTTGTGCGAAAACAACGGCGGCAGCCTGGATTACCTGCCCCTGCCCAGCGGCGGAAGCTGCTTCAGAATCCTGTTTCCCGTGCCCGAGCCATGAGCATTCAGCACGTACTCATCGTCGACGACGAACCCGACATCCGCGAACTGCTTGAGATCACCCTCGGCCGCATGAAGCTCTCCACGTCCGCGGCCGGCACCGTGGCCGAGGCACGGGCCCTGCTGGACACCCAGCCCTTCGACCTCTGCCTCACGGACATGCGCCTGCCGGACGGGAACGGCATCGAACTGGTGGAGCACATCCAAAAGCACCACCCGCAACTCCCCGTGGCCATGATCACCGCCTACGGGAGCATGGATGCAGCCATTGCCGCGCTGAAGGCCGGCGCCTTCGACTTCGTTTCCAAGCCCGTGGACCTCAAGATGCTGCGGGACCTGGTCAACAGCGCCCTGGTCCTGGCCCGGCCGCGCTCGCCCGAACCCGGCGGAACGCCCGATACTGCGCTCCCCGGAGAGGCACCGCCCATGCAGCGTTTGCGCGAGACGGTGCGCAAACTCTCCCGCAGCCAGGCCCCCGTGTGCATCCTGGGCGAATCCGGCAGCGGCAAGGAGCGCGTGGCACGGGAGATCCACCGGCTCGGCCCCCGCGCCGAGCGCCCCTTCGTGCCCGTCAACTGCGGGGCGGTGCCCACCGAACTGATGGAAAGCGAGTTCTTCGGCCATGTGAAGGGCGCCTTCACCGGCGCTTCCACCGACAAGGAGGGTCTGTTTCAGGCCGCCCAGGGCGGCACGCTGTTTCTTGACGAGGTGGCCGAACTGCCCCTGCACATGCAGGTGAAACTTCTGCGCTCCATTCAGGAGCGGGCCGTGCGGCCGGTGGGCGGCAATCGGGAAATCCCCGTGGACGTGCGCATCCTCTCCGCCACCCACCGCGACCTGGCCGCCCTGGTAACCGAGGGCCAGTTCCGCCAGGACCTGTTTTACCGGCTCAACGTAATCGAGCTGCGGGTGCCGGCGCTGCGGGATCGGTTGGAAGACCTCCCCATGCTCGCGAAGGACATCCTGGCCCGGATCGCCGACTCATGGCAGACCGGCGCCTTCCACCTGGCCACGGATGCCCTGGAGCGCCTGCGATCCTACCCCTTCCCCGGAAACATTCGGGAGCTGGAAAACATCCTGGAACGCGCCGCGACGCTGTGCGAGGGCGACACGGTCCACGCCGACGACCTGCAACTGCCGGAAACCACCGACAAGGGGGGACAGGCCCTGGACGACCTGCTGGAAGAGCGCGAGCGCCAGGCCATCCTCCGCGCACTGGAGGAAACTCAAGGCAACCGCACCGCCGCCGCCCGCCTGCTGGGGATCAGCTTCCGGCAGATGCGCTACCGGCTGAAGAAGCTGGGAATTGAGTAAGGCGCGAGAGGCAAGTGAAAGCGGTTGCACTCAAGGCTATGGCAGGCCGGCAATTATTGTCACACGGGGTGACAGATTTCGTCACCCAGGCGGCTCATCCCCCGTCAAGACCGACCGCCCGTCGACGGCTTTCGACCGCTCGTTCCCGATTTGCGACCTGGCACACTGTCTGCATAAGGAAGTTGGCGAACACTCACGTCTTCTTCGCGGACCATCCGCCTTCTCGTAGGGAGCATCAAAATGCACAGCATGAAGAGAACAGCACAAAAGGGCTTCACCCTGATCGAACTGATGATCGTGGTGGCCATCATCGGCATCCTGGCCGCCATCGCGCTTCCGGCTTACCAGGATTACACCGCCCGCTCGCAGGCCTCCGAAGGCCTGACTGCCACGGCCGGTGCCCGCGCCGACTTCGGCGTTGCCTCGTCCGAAGGCGAGGATTACGACCCCACCGTCTCCGGTCTCGGCAATCTTACAGGCCGCTATGTCAGCAGCGTGAGCTTCAGCGCTAGCATTTTTACCGTGGCCTTCGACCAAGGCGTCCTGGAGGGCGGCTCCTTTGATCTCTCGCCGCGCATCAGCACCACGGACGGCCAGATTCAAGGCTGGACCTGCAGGAACCCGCAGGGCGCTGTCCAAACCAGATTCCTGCCCGCGGCTTGCCGTCCGTAAGTCAGCACATGAGTTGACACTTGTGACGAAGGGCCACTGTGGCTTCACAGTGGCCCTTCGCATTTTCGGGATTCGCCCCAAGCTCGATCAGCGTAACGCTACGCACACACGCCAATAGGCCGACGCCCCGCCTGCTCCACCGCACACCCCTCTGCTGGCGCGGCCCGGGGAACCGCGGATTGACACCCACGAAGCTTGAGGATAGTAAGGACGCTTCGTCCCACCCGTACGCGACCACATGCCAAGGCAACACTTTTCCCTGCCGCCCCTCATCGGCCCGCTTGTGGTCGCCACGATCGGGGCTATGCTCATCACGACCCTGTATGCCCTTGCCCTGCCGGGCTACTGGCTGTTCGACGACTGGCCCAACCTGGTTGGCCTGAACCAGGTCGACGGAGTCCTGTCCTCCCTGCGGTTCATCACGTCCGGCGAAGCCGGCCCCTTGGGACGGCCCCTCGCCCTCGCCACCTTCGCCCTCCAGGCTGAAGCGTGGGACGACCATCCCGAGGCCATGCTGAGGGTCAATTTCGCGATTCATTTCCTGGCGGTTGTGGCCGTCTTCTTTCTCGCCGCCGGGCTCAGCCGCATCCGGCTACCGGACGACGCAAGGAAGGCCTGGTGGATCGGGGCCGCGGTTGCCCTGGTATGGGGATTTGCGCCCTTTCTGGCCACCACTCACCTGATGATTATCCAACGGATGACCAGCCTTTCCGGCCTGTTCCTGTTTGCCGGTCTTGCGATGTTCGTCTGGGCTCACATGATCCGGGGGCAACGCCTGCGTCATCTGACGCTTGTAGCCGGGCTGGGCCTTGGAACCCTCCTTGCCACCCTTTCCAAGGAAAGCGGAGCGCTCCTGCCACTGCTGGCCCTCGTCGTGCTCCTCTTATGGATCCCGCGCGAGATGTGGCTGAAAGAACCAATGGGGCGTTGGCTGATCGCGCTGCTCGTGCTCCTGCCGAGCGTGCTCCTGGGGCTATATCTGGCCAACGGCTTCGTCGAAACACTCTACCGAGGCGACTATGGCGCGCGGCGCGAGTTCACACCGTGGGAGCGCCTGCTGACACAGCCGGTCATCGTCATGGATTACCTGAAAAACCTCCTTTTTCCACGCGCGATTGCTGCCACCCCGTTCATGGACCAGATCCCCCACTCCGAGGGGTGGCTGAAACCACCGGCCACGCTGTTGGCCTGGATGTTCTGGGGTGCCCTCGCCGCGCTGGCCATCGCTTTGCGCAAGCCTGCCCTCTGGCTCCTGTTCGGTCTCTCCTTCTTCCTTGTCGGACACGTTCTGGAGTCCACACATATCGGGCTCGAACTCTACTTCGCACACCGAAACTACGTGCCCGCGTTTGGAGTGTTCTTCGGTCTGGTCTTTTTCGCGATGACCGTTTCACCCCCGCACTTCCGCTTGGCCTCGACCGTGGTGTTCGCTTACATCCTGCTCACCGGACTCGTACTGTTTCAGGTCACTTCCTACTGGAACGACGAACCCCGAACGGCGGAGCTCTGGGTTGATTACAACCCGCACACGGTTCGTGGTGCCCAGCTTCTGGCATGGCAATACCAATCCATGGGCCGCTTCGTTGCCGCCCGCCAGACTCTCGAACGTGCGGCGGATGCACAGCCGCGCATCGCCCTTCTGCAGATTCAGCGCACCGATAACTGTGTCGACAACATCGAGAGATTTCCGGACTTGCTGGAAGAAGTGCTGGCAAACCTGGAGAACCTGGCACTGTATAATCCGATCGCCGCGATCGAGCTGAGGCGTTTTTCGGAGCGCGAAGACCCTTCGCCCCTTTGCCCGCCTCGCGACCACGAGACACTGATACGCATGGCCGGTGCGCTTCTTGACAACCCGGTATACGCCCGACAGGATTTCGCGCGATCACAGCTACATTTAGCCACTGCATTCTCTCTGGTCCACCTGAACGAGGATTTAAGGGCTGTTGCCTATTTTCAAAAATCGCTACGCCTCCACCCGGACCTGGAGGTCGCCTTCCGCGCGCTATCCCTGCAGGCCAATCTGGGAGATTATGACGGTGCCTTTGCCTTCCTGAACGAACTCAACGAACATGTCCCGAACGACCCGCTTCGGCACATGCTCTGGCAGACACGGCTGGACGACTTCCGGGAGATCCTGCAGAAGTCAAGGGAGATCGATGAAGGGAACCTGCTGAACGAGACGCCTGCGAATAGTCGCATCTGACACCAATAGGCTTGCCGCCCAAGGACATTGCCCATGCAACCCAGGCTAAGCGTTGTCATACCAGCCAAGAATGAAGGACAGGCGATTGGCCCGGTCGTGGCTCGCATTTGCGAGTTGTATCCGGAGGCCGAGATCCTCGTCATTGATGACGGCTCCACTGACGACACGGCGGAAATCTCGGTAAAGGCGGGGGCCCGGGTGATCTCCCACCCCTACAGCATGGGCAACGGCGCCGCCATCAAGCACGGGGCCCGCGCAGCGGAGGGGGATGTCATCGTTTTCATGGACGGCGACGGCCAGCACGATCCGGCCGACATCCCGCGACTGCTCGAACAGCTCGACAATGGTTTCGCCATGGCCGTGGGCGCCCGCCAGCGTGGTTCCCAGGCCAGCATCTTCCGGGGCCTGGCCAACGGGCTCTACAACCTGCTCGCCAGTTACATGACCGGCCACCGCATCGAGGACCTCACATCGGGGTTTCGCGCCGTGCACAGCGACAAATTCCGCGAGTTTCTCTCGCTCCTGCCCAATGGCTTCTCTTACCCGACAACCAGCACGATGGCATTCTTCAGGGCCGGATATCCTGTCGCGTATGTGCCGATCACGGCTGACAAACGCGTCGGCAAGAGCCATATTCGAATCCTTCAAGATGGCGTGCGATTCCTGATCATCATCTTTCGTGTTGGGACGCTCTACTCACCGCTCAAGCTTTTTGTGCCGGTCGCGGCCTGCCTGTTTCTGCTTGCGACCGGCTGGTATGGATATACGTTCACATCCCAGGGCCGCTTCACCAATATGAGCGCTCTCTTGTATACGGGGAGCGTAAGCGTCTTCTTGATGGGACTTATCTCTGAGCAAATCACTGCCCTCATGTACAAGGACAGCAAGCAATAAAAAGGTTCGGCTGAGGCCTCCCACCCCCAGAGACCATGAAGAAACTGCTCCTCGTGACTCGAAACTTCCCGCCCCTTTGTGGCGGCTTGGGGTGCCTGAACCGGGATCTCACCGCGACGCTCTCGCGGCACCTCGATGTCCGTGTCATCGTTCCCTTCAGTCTCGCCTTTTTCCTGGTTGGCCTTGGCTACCATCCGTTCATTTCTGTGACCATGGGGCGATTCACCAACATGAACACCCTGCTGCTTACCACGTCCGTGGTGATTTTCTTGATCGGACTGGTTTTCGAGCAAAACACCCAACTGATATACAACGACGGGGTTGCGGAGGACGACCCCGCCGCCTCTAATGGCCACCAGAAATAAGGCACCCAGCAGCGGGCGCCGCACCCGCGTGCTGATGACAACCTCCACGCTGCCGCGCTGGGAAGGGGACACCGAGCCGCGGTTTGTTCTGGACCTCGCTCGCTCATTGTTGCCCAAGGTCGACGTGGAGTTACTCGCGCCCCATACCGCTGGCGCTGCCGTTCAGGAAACGCTGGAAGGAATTGCAGTCCGGCGGTATCGCTATTGGATTCCCCGCTGGCAATCAGCCTCCTACCAGGGTGGCATGATGCAACGACTTCGCCAGAACCGTTGGCGCACCCTGCAGATCCCTTTCTTCTTCATGGCCCAGATCTGGACGATTGCCCGGCGCCTGCGGCAAGAAAATCCTGTCGATGTCATTCACGCGCACTGGCTGCTGCCCCAAGGCTTGGCCGCCGTCCTGGCCCGGCGGCTCGCGCGCCGCCCCGAAGTGCGCATCGTCTGCACCTCTCATGGCGGCGACCTCTACGGGCTGCGTGGAAGGTTGATGGCGCGAATTAAGCGCTGGATCATCAGTCAGTGCGACGAGATCACGGTTGTCAGCCACGCGATGTCTCAAGCGATCAAGGCGCTTCAGCCTCACAGCAACCCTACCATTATCCCCATGGGCACAGACCTTGAGGCGAGGTTCACTCCAGACCCGAACAACTCGCTTCGCGATCCAAACCATCTGATCGTCGTTGGGCGTCTTGTGGAAAAGAAGGGGATTCGTTTCCTATTGGAGGCCCTCGCGCTGTGCGACTCCGTTGGGCGACCTACATTGGACGTTGTGGGTCACGGCCCTCTACGCGCAGAGCTGGAGTCCCTATCTATACACCTCGGCCTCGAAAACTACGTTCGTTTTCTTGGTGCCTGCCCACACGACGAATTACCTCAGCATTACCGACGTGCAGCCATCGCCGTTTTCCCCTTCATAGAGGCCGATGACGGTGATCAAGAGGGCTTCGGACTGGTAATGGTGGAAGCAATTGGCTGCGGTTGCACCGTCCTCGCGTCCGATCTCCCGGCGGTTCGTGACGTCCTGCCAACCGCTGATATAGGCCTCCGTGTCCCACCAGAAGACCCTGAAGAGCTGGTCAAGGCCATACTTGATTTGATTCGCAACCCCGCCACCAGTCGCCGGTTGGCGAAAAATGCCCGCGCGTACGCACTGAGCCATTTCTCTTGGCGAATCATTGGGGACCGCTACCGAAGACTTCTGTCCGAGCCATCGGATGTCGGCCACGACCCAGATGATGCCCTAAGCCACTAAATCAGAGATTGATCCTGTTTGCAGATCACTTTGTGTTGCCCGCGACGGGTGCATCAACCAGCGTCTCCAGCCGACGTATCAACACTGATCGATCATTTACGGAAAGCTTTTCGAGATTCTGCAAACATAGAAACTTAGGCGGATTTTCTCCAAGGACACTCACCCTTTTCCTCGCTCCTCTCCCAAATAGCTCGCCATTCAACACCCAACTCTCACTATCACGAACCAACCAGGCCCGGTCCTTTCGAATTTCGAGATGATGTGCTAGGAAAGTCGAAACAAATTGCCGAGCATCCCGAAACCGGGCGTGTATATTATCCTCGAACACTTTTGGGTTCTTTGAAAAAAACTCCGACAAGGTCGATTTTCTAATAGGATGTGGAACATGGGGCGACCGATAGTAGCGGGCACGGAATCCAGCCAGCGCTGCGCCACGCATTTGCGCTTGCAGACTCATGGTTCTAGAGATTCCGGTGGCTGCTTCCAACATCCGATTGAACTGTGTCTCCAGCCAAAAGACCGGCCAACTTCGCATCCGGATAGGACGCCATCGGCCACGCAGAACCACCTTCCCTTCACGGAAGAAGTCGGTGGGATCCACTGGTCTGAGTATCAAGAAATCGTCATTCATATAGAGAAAATTCTCCGCGAGACCATCGATGCGCCAAATAGCGGTCTCAATGGTTCGCGAATTGAAGGTCGGAAGCGCCCACTCGTACCCACGAAATATCTCCCGGTGGTCCACGACGCGGATTCCCATCTGGTCCTGTAGCGTAGGTGTCAAAAAGGACGGTTTCTGCCCATCAACGACGATGTGAATGGCCCGCACCCATGGGGCATTCCGGCGGATGGACTTCAGCGCAAGCTCCAGCTCGCCGTTATCACTAAAACGAATGGTGCTGCGCCCGGCTGGTATCGCCCGGGATGTATCACCATAACGACGCAATGCTTCTGCCCGCCTAGCCTGATGCACCGGGTCGTTACCGTCGACCCAAGTAATCACCACATCGACCGGCATAGACGAGCGCCGCTGAAGCGTAACGCAGTCGATATCCATCCCGCTTAAGTCTCCTGCATGAGCTAGTTGAGTATTTTTCCAGCAGTCCGACAAGACTCTCCCATTCATGCTGCGCGACCACCCAGGACATGGGGCCCCAGACGGGACCTCGATACCAAGGCGCCCTCAACGCCCTTGGTCCTTGCGTACCCCATACATTACACTGACTCAAGTTGGTTCTAGAGCACCAAGCATTCAAGGCAGGATAGCCGTGTAGGTTGAAAGGAACGCACAATGATCTCCTTCTTGCCGGCAATTTCCCAAATGCTCACTGGAATTGGCCGGCTGAAGATCCAGGTGAAATCTCTCCAGCGTCGAACCAGCGCATTTATCATGTTCGCCCGCAATGTACTAAACTTATAGCGTCATTACGTATGGGTGGAGGACTCGTAATGGCAGGGGAATGCATTCACGCCCAACCCGCTGATTCGTCTTAGAGGAACGCCCCAGATGGCGCTTCGACCGTTTGACTTGTAAACGCCTCGAGCTGGTGCTTTGCAGACCCGAGGAAATAGAGAGGCGTGGCCGGAGAAAATTTGGACTCCGATCCAGTCGGAAAACCGGATGCCCACCTGATCGAGTCTCTTCCCCAGCATCCATCGCCCATATGAACTCTCTATCCCCTCCCTTGTAGAGGAAGCGTCCGAAGACCCAGCGACCGGCTTGCCGCAAGGGCCAGTACGGCATGCGCCGCCGCCAGGGTCACGGCCGTCGATATCGCCGCGCCGAGCATTCCAAGCGGCGGGATCAGCGCAAGGTTCAGGACGATGTTGGTCATGCTGGCAGCCACAAGAATTCTTAAGGATATCCGTTCATGGCCGGTCATTTTGAGAACCGTCGGGGCGAGCCCGAAAAAGGCTACCCCAATCTGACCTGCCGCCAGGATCAATAGCGGCCCTATTGCGACCGTGTAGTCTCCTCCAAAGATGACGCGCAACAGCCATTCACCCGCGAAGTAGAGCACGGCGAAGGCCGCAATTGCAGCAAGAAAGCTCCATCGGGCCGCGCGAACGACCAGCCGCTGCAGGCCTGCATGATCGTGCAACGCATGCAGACGGGCAACACGGGGCCCGACCACCAGTGTAACGCCGACCAGCACGAAGATGATCAACTCCGCGGCCTGAGCGGCGATGCGGTATTGGCCGACATCCACGGCGGTGGTCAGCAACCCCAGCAGGACGATGTCGGTGTACTTGATCAGCTGTTGTGCCCCCATCAGCAACGCCAGGGGGATCAGCGCCCGCCACCAGTCACCCGGCATGAAGACGGGCGACACCCCCAATGTTTCCGGAGGCCGGAGTCTTTGGAACCACAGCAATCCGCCGGCCACGGCGACCGCCGTGGCGGCCGCATTAACTCCTACCGCCATGCCGGGCTCCAGTCGCGAGGCCAGCGCCAGGGTACCCACCCCCAGAAGCAGCAGCCCCGGCTTGACCAGGGCTTCCAGCATGACCCCCTTCACGGGTTCGCCGATGCCTTGCATCAGTGCGATACGCAGGCTGTTGGCCACCAGCAGGGGTATCAGGACGATCCCGCCCAGGGCAGCCCAGTATTCAGTGGGAGACAAGCGTTCGCCCCATGTCACGAGGGCCGCGATCAGCACCCCGGCGATCGCCAGGGTCGAGAGGGTGGAGATCCGAAAGGCCCACCGCCAGAAGCCCCGTACCCGCCCCCAGTTCGCAACCGCGCGTCCTGCGGCCGTTTCGCGCACCATCAAGGTTCCCAACCCGGCGTGCGCGGGGAGCACGACCAGAGACGCCACCGCGATAACAAAACTGTAGATGCCGAACCCACCGGGACCGAGGGAACGGGCCAACACAACGGTAGCGACCAGCCCCAGCAAGAGGCTGGCAACCTTCAACATCATGACGCCGCTGGTCTGGGAGCCCAGCCTGCTTAGCGATTGATCGTCCGACCCCCCCAATTCGTGGCTCCCCAAACTGGCGCGCTATGTGGTTCTGAATCCTGTCCGGTCGGGTATGGTGGCCCAAGCGGGAAAGTGACCATGGAGCAGCTACAGGGCGACCGTAGGCGACTCACCCGCCCCCAATTCCGGACCTTCGTGGACCAAGCGGCATGCCGTAGCCCTTGGAGCGACCTGCTCCAGCAGATCTACTTGGGCGACGAGACATTCGTCGACCACATGCAGACAAGGATGAACACGCCAGACACCAACCTGAACGTCCCAAGAGCCCAATGACGCCCCCGCACCGTCCCTGACCGACGTCGTCAGAGAGCATTCGGACCTCGACGCGGCGATAGCCGCGGCATAGACGAGGAGCGCCTACACTCATCGCGAAATCGCCGGCTTCGGCGAACTACATCCAGGCAGTATCGGCTGGATTCTCCGACAGCGTATGTAACAGTACTAGACTTGTTCCCCAGCGTGCCAAGACGCCGCGTGAAGACATCGGATCCGCTGTCGGCTCGTACGGTCGGTAACCAAACTGCGGGGGCATGGGGTCTTGGTTGAGTCATTCCCGTTCACGGGTGCCTTCCGGGTTGCCTCGACGCTACGGATTGGGCACGTACCTGTCAACGACCGCCGGATAGTCATCTTCAATTCCGGCTAAAGCCGGCTGATCCGCTGCCGACAAATTCGATATGACCTCTGCCACAAGCCCGGCGGCGTTCCCACAAGCCTCCGCTGGCCAGACCCATCTGTCGCAAAGAGACATGGGACCCATTTGACGAGCATTTCCGTTGACTTCACAAGTACTTCAGCTAACATGCTGTCCAGATAGGTATTTATAACCTGCTTCAGGGGATTCATGTCCACACCCGCCGCCTCCATTCCGCTCAGTGGCCTGGCGCGCCGCCTCGTACAGGATGGCCTGTTATCCGAGGCTGACGCCGGCAAGGCGCTGGAGCAGGCCCAGAAGAAGCGCGTACCCCTTGTGGCCCATCTGGTGGACAAGAAGCTGGTGGACGCCCGGCGCCTGGCCCAGACTGCGGCAGAGGAATTCGGCTCCCCGGTCTTCGATCTGGACGCCTTCGACCGGGAACTCCTGCCCAAGAAGCTGGTGGATGAAAAGCTGGTGCGTCAGCACCACGCCCTTCCACTGTTCAAACGGGGCAACCGGCTGTTTATCGCCCTGTCCGACCCCATGAACCTCAGTGCCCTGGACGAGATCAAGTTCAACACGGGCATTGCCACCGAGCCGGTGCTGGTCGAGCAGGACAAGCTGGCCAAGCTCATCGAGGAGAGCCTCAACGACGCCGGGTCCGTCATGGAAGGCCTGATGGACAGTGACCTGGACAACCTGGAGGTGGTCGCCGGGGACGACGACAAGGGAGCGGACGTCTCCGAGAGCGAGGTTGACGATACCCCGGTGGTGCGCTTCGTCAACAAGGTGATGCTGGACGCCATCAACCGCAAGGCCTCGGACATCCACTTCGAGCCCTACGAGAAAGAGTTCCGGGTGCGCCTGCGCATGGACGGCGTGCTTCATGAGGTGGCCCATCCCCCGGTGAACCTTGCGCCGCGCATCATCGCCCGCATCAAGGTCATGTCCCGCATGGACATCTCCGAGCGCCGCATCCCCCAGGATGGGCGCATCAAGATGCAATTATCCAAGAACCGGGCCATTGATTTTCGTGTCAACACCTGCCCCACCCTGTATGGCGAGAAGGTCGTGCTGCGAATCCTGGACCCCACCAGTGCGTCGCTCGGAATCGACGTGCTGGGCTACGAGGAGGACCAGAAGCAGCTGTACATGGATGCCCTGGCCAAGCCGTACGGAATGATCCTTGTAACGGGCCCAACCGGGTCGGGTAAGACCGTCTCCCTGTACACGGGGCTCGGGATCCTCAACACCGCCGACCGCAACATCTCCACCGCCGAGGACCCGGCGGAGATCAACATGCCGGGCATCAACCAGGTCAACGTAAACCCCAAGGTGGGCCTTACCTTCGCCTCGGCACTGCGCGCCTTCCTGCGTCAGGACCCGGATGTGATCATGGTCGGCGAGATCCGCGATCTGGAGACGGCGGAGATCGCCATCAAGGCCGCCCAGACCGGCCATCTGGTACTTTCCACCCTTCATACCAATGACGCTCCACAGACCTTGACGCGCCTGGCGAATATGGGCGTACCTCCATACAACATCGCCTCATCGATCCTGCTGATCATCGCCCAGCGGCTGGCCAGACGGCTGTGCAACAACTGCAAGGCCGTCGATGATATTCCGAAGGAAGTCCTGCTCCAGGAAGGCTTCACCGAGGAAGAGGTCCGCGAGGGACTGACCATTTACAAGGGGATCGGCTGCGATCAGTGCACCAACGGCTACAAGGGCCGGGTGGGCATCTATCAGGTGTTGCCGATCTCCGAGGACATGCAGCGCCTGATCCTGGAAGGGGGGAATTCAATGCAGCTGGCGGAACAGGCCAAGGCCGAAGGCGTCAACGATCTTCGCCGCTCCGGGCTGCTCAAGGTCAAGGCGGGGGTAACCAGCCTTGAAGAAATCAACCGGGTAACGAAGGACTGAACCGATGGCCCAAGCCGATACCGTATTCATCTGGGAAGGCCTCGACAAGAAGGGCTCACGCATCAAGGGCGAAACTGCTGCCGCGACGGAGGTGCTCGCGCGCGCGGAACTGCGCCGCCAGGGCATCAACCCGCTCAAGGTCCGCAAGAAACCGAAATCCCTGTTCGGCGGGAAGAAGAAGATCACGCCGAAGGACATCGCCGTCTTCCTGCGACAGATGTCCACCATGATGGAAGCCGGTGTGCCTCTCGTGCAGGCCTTCGACATCGTCGGCCGCGGCCACGAGAACCCGTCCATGCGGGAACTCATCATGTCCATGAAGTCGGATGTGGAAGGTGGTACCACCTTCTCCGCCGCCTTGGGCAAGCATCCGAGATACTTTGATGACCTGGTGGTCAACCTGGTTAATGCGGGAGAGCAGTCAGGCGCCCTTGAGGCCCTCCTGGACAAGATTGCCACCTACAAGGAGAAGACCGAGTCACTCAAGGCCAAGATCAAGAAGGCCCTTTTCTACCCCACGGCCGTGATCGTCGTGGGCATCATCGTCACAGCCATCCTGCTGATCTTCGTGGTGCCCCAGTTCCAGGACCTCTTCCAGGGTTTCGGGGCCGATCTGCCGGTGTTTACCCTGTTTGTCATCGGCATCTCGGAGTTTCTCCAGTCATACTGGTGGTTGATCTTGCTGGCACTCGCCGTTGCCGTGTATGGATTCCGGGAGGCACATCGGCGTTCCGAAACCTTCCGCCGCCGACTGGACATATTATCCCTCAAGATCCCCGTCATCGGTGAGGTGTTGCGCAAAGCCTCCATAGCACGCTTTTCTCGAACGCTATCCACCATGTTTGCAGCGGGCGTTCCGCTTGTGGAGGCCATGGATTCGGTGGCCGGTGCAACCGGCAACGCCCTTTACAGGGAAGGTACTTTGAGAATCCGCGACGAGACGGCCGCCGGCACACAGCTTCAGCAGGCCATGCGCAACACCGACCTCTTCCCCAACATGGTGGTCCAGATGGTGGCCATCGGTGAGGAGTCCGGGGCGCTGGACGACATGCTCGACAAGGTGGCCGACTTCTACGAGGAGGAAGTCGACAACATGGTCGACAGCCTCTCCAGCCTGATCGAGCCCATGATCATGGCGTTCCTGGGCATTGTCGTGGGCGGCCTGGTCGTCGCCATGTATCTGCCCATCTTCCAGTTGGGCGCGGTGGTTTAAAAGCAGGTACAAGGTACACAGTACAAGGGTAAAGGGGACATGCACCGGTTGCGCCCCCTTTCAGGGATGTCATGATCGAACTTCTGCAAACCAGCACGCCCGTTCTGTTGGTTGTCACCGGGTTGTTCAGTCTGCTGGTGGGCAGTTTTCTCAATGTGGTCATCCACCGTCTTCCTCTGATGATGGAGCGCCAGTGGCGGCTGGATGCCACGGAGTTTCTCAGCGCGGAAGGCCATGCACTCCCGGCTGTCGAGGGTAGCGGCAGCTACAACCTCTGGACGCCGCGTTCCGCTTGTCCGGAGTGCGGTCACCGGATCACGGCGCTGGAGAACATCCCGATCCTGAGTTACCTCTTTCTGCGCGGCCGGTGCAGCGAATGCGGTACGCGCATCCCCCTGCGTTACCCCCTGGTCGAGGCCGCCACCGCGCTGCTCTCCGTCGCGGTCGTATGGCACTTCGGCTTTACGTGGCAGGCGGGCGCGGCTCTGCTGTTCACATGGGCATTGCTGGCGCTTTCGGTCATCGACATTCGCACGATGCTTCTGCCCGACTCCATCACGTTGCCCATGTTGTGGCTTGGACTCGTTCTCAATCTGGCGGGCGTGTTCACGGATACCACCAGCAGTCTGTTGGGTGCGGTGACGGGCTACGCGAGTCTTTGGATTCTTTATCATGGCTTCCGTCTGCTCACGGGCAAGGAAGGCATGGGCTTCGGCGACTTCAAACTCTTCGCCATGATCGGTGCGTGGTTGGGCTGGCAGTTCCTGCCACTGGTGATCCTTCTGGCCTCTCTGGTAGGTGCGGTGGTCGGCATCGCGCTCATCCTGTTCCAGGGCCGGGACCGCGCACAACCAATCCCCTTCGGTCCGTACCTGGCAGCGGCGGGCTTCATCGCGCTCCTGTGGGGCGATCACATCATGAGTCTCTATCTGGGATAGGAACGATTCAATGGGAGCGATTCAAGATTCAAGATTCAAGATTCAAGGGGGGTGCGGTGGCGGCCGACGCAGCAGCGGCATGTCGCAGCACCGCTCACCCCCTTTGAACTTTGAACGTTGAACCTTGAACTTCGACTTTCCCCATGTTGCGCATCGGACTCACCGGCGGTATCGGCAGCGGCAAGAGCCTCGTGTGCGATCTGTTCGCGGCGCACGGCGTACCCGTTATCGACAGCGATGCGATCGCCCGCGAGATCGTGGCGCCCGGCAGCGAACTGGCGGAGGCGGTGATCCGGGAGTTCGGCGAATCTTTCCGTGATGTCACCACCGGTGGTCTGGACAGGAAGGGGCTTCGTCGGCTAGTTTTCGCTAACAGCCAAGCACGTCACAGACTGGAGGCTATGCTCCACCCTAAGATTGTGCACGAATTAAGCCGGCGTCAGACCGGCGTGGGCGCCCCCTACTGCATCCTGAGCATACCTTTGCTGGTCGAGTCGGGTCTTCAGGATCAGGTCGACCGGATCCTGGTCATCGACTGCCCGGAAGCGTCGCAGGTGGAACGGGTCATGCACAGAGACGGGGTCTCCAGGCAGGAGACGCAGGCGATACTGGCAAGCCAGGCCTCCCGTGACGAACGGCTTGCCCATGCAGATGACGTAATTGACAACAGTGGCCCGCCGGGGGACCTGGATGATCAGGTGGCGGAGTTGCACCGGAAGTACCTGGAGTTGGCAGCAGACGGCAAACGTTAACCGCTCCCCGGGGCTCCGGAACCAAAGATAGAGGGTGACGACATGTTTGTGAATTTCGCACTCAAGGTAGAGAATAACGAATATGTCCTTCACGAATCTCCGACCGCGTCTTCGGTGAGCGATACCATCACCTACGAACAGCCGCTCCTTGAGCGCATGCGTCTGTTCATGCGCATCGAGGAGTTGATGCACCGCTTCCGCTTCAGCATGGAGGGCAAGAGCGGTTGGGAGACCCATTGCGCGCTGACGACCCTGATCGAGATACTCGATCTTACAAACCGTGTCGATCTGAAGCGCGAACTCATGAAGGAACTCGAGCGACAGATCGCCAATCTGAGTCGCCTTGTATCCGAGCCGAGCGTGGACCAGGATCGTCTCACCCGGGTCATCGAACAGCAGCGCCAGCTCATCGAACAGATCCACACCATCAACGGACAGCTGGACCAGCAGATCAAGACCAACGACTTCTTCGGCAGCATCCGCCAGCGCAATTCCATTCCCGGCGGCACCTGTGATTTCGACCTTCCGGCATACCACTTCTGGCTGGCCCGGCCGGCCACGGAACGGCGCGAACTGCTACGCGGCTGGTCCCAGCCCTTCCAGGAGATCAACGAAGCCGTCGGCCTCGTGCTCAAGCTGATCCGCAACAGCGCGGAACCACGTACCCTTGTGGCAGAGAGCGGCTTCTACGAGCAGTCACTGGACACGTCCATTCCCTGGCAGATGATTCGTATCACGATGCCGTCCGACAGCATCTGCTATCCGGAAATCAGCGCCGGCCGCCAGCGCTTCTCCGTACGCTTCCTGAAACCTGGCGACATGCGCCAGCGTCCCCGCCAGTGTGACCAGAACGTGGAGTTTCAGCTGACCTGTTGCGCGCTATAAGCGCAAGCGCTCAGCAGTCGAACAGGCCCCTTTCGGGGCCTTTTCTTTTGAGTCCCGGAAGTAACAATACGGAAAAGCAGGTTCTCTCGCGAAGGCGCGAAGCGCGCAAAGAAGATACTCAGGAAATGCGGGGTGTCGCTGGTGCGATTTCCGTGTACTAGCCCGGACATTCAGCGTGCACGCCAGTCACTTGTGTAGTTAATCCGCCACGGCCAGCAACGCCACGAGAGGCGTTTCAACGTTCGATCTCCCAGAAGGCGCGGATGCCGGCTACGCCCTGACCGCCAAGGTCCCGGGTTCGCGCGAGATCTCCGGGCTCGACCCCACCCAGTGCGTAAACGGGCATGACGGCCAGGCGCGCCAACTCGGCAAAACCTTCCCAGCCGAGCGGGTCTGACTCGGGATGCGTCGCCGTGGGCAGGACCGGCGAGATGAAGGCAAAGTCCGCGCCGGCCTCGCGGGCCAACTCGAGTTCTGTGCGGTCGTGCACCGAGGCCGAAAGCAGGAGACCGTCACGCTTCGTATCGATGTCCCAAGCGTTCAGACGGCGGCTGTTGAGATGGACGCCGTCGGCGCCTGAGGCAACGGCCAGATCCGGATCAGCATTGAGCAGGATCCGCACGCCGTTAGACCGGGCCAAGGGCACTGCCCGTACCGCCAGCTGGGCGAAGCGCTCCCGGTCCAGGGAGGGCGCCCGCAACTGCATGAGCCGGATGTCGCCGCGACCCAGGCGCTTGGACAACTGCCGCAGGAAACCATCCTCGTCGCCGCCGGGGTCCGGCGTGATCAGGCAATGGTCCGGCAAGGAGAGGGCCGTGACGATGGGCCGGTTGGCCGCAGGGAACGCGTAGTCGGGCAACGCGTGCACGGGTACCCAGCAAAGCGGCTGTCCGTCCGGTGACCGAGGGTCCCCGTCGAAGGCGTCCACCAGGCACACGTATAGACAGACCCGCTTGTCGCCGTAATCGTGATCAATGGTGATCAGCGGGCGGAAGCGCCTGACCCGGATGTCCAGTTCCTCGCGCAACTCGCGCGCCAGCGCCTGCTCCAGGCCTTCTCCCGGCTCGAACTTGCCGCCGGGGAATTCCCACAGGCCTCCCTGGTGCGCATGATCCGGGCGAAGGGAAATCAGATATTCGCCGCGAGAGTTGCGGATGGCGGCGACCGCGACCTGAACAATGCTGGACATAGCCCGTCTAGCCCGCATATCTCACCGGTCGGACACCGGCTGGCGCGCAACAGGCGGAAACATAAGTGGAATACGTTGAAATGGTCGCGAACCTCAGCATGACAGACTGTCCCCGCCGGTGTCCTATCGCG
>NZ_MVBK01000060.1:35271-80421 GCF_002000365.1 Thioalkalivibrio denitrificans
GCCTACGGACGCGAATCCTTCGCCTGCTCCCGCGATCCCGGGGAGACATGCGGGCTAGTGGGTGCCGCGGCGTGCTTCTTGAGGATCAGCCACAGAGGTCACAGAGGGCACAGAGAAAGAACAAGCGCCTTTTATCTCTGTGACCTCTGTGGCCAAATGCATTTGCCTTGCCGGCGGCGGGTCGATTCGGGAGTTGCAGATCCCCTAGGCCGGATAAGGCGCAGCCGCATCCGGCACATCATCGGCCGGGGGGCGGCTGCCCCTCGCTTATCCGCCCTACGAGGCGAATGGGGGCGCGGCGTGTTTCTTGAGGATCAGCCACAGAGGGCACAGAGGGCACAGAGAAAGAACAAGCGCCTTTTATCTCTGTGACCTCTGTGTCCTCTGTGGCCAAAGGCATTATTTCCTGACGGCCAGGACCAGTTCGGAGTGATCATGAAATCGATGTTCAGCGTTGCGTGGTTTCTTGTGCTGTGGATGCTCAGCGCCACACTGGCTGCGCAGGAGACGGAAGGGGACCAACTGCTGCGCGAGGTGGATCGGCGCATGCAGCCGGATTCCTTCGAGATGTATCGCAAGATCATCAACATCGAACCCGACGGGCGGCAGCGTGAGTTCGTGCTCTACAGTGTACGCAAGGGCGAGGACAAGATGGCGGCGGTGTTTCTGGACCCGCCCGGTGAGCGGGGCCGCAGCACCCTGCGCCTGGACGAGAACATGTGGCTGTACATCCCGGAGGTGGGACGGCCCATCCGCATCACCAGCCTGCAGTCGGTCACCGGCGGGGTGTTCAGCAATGCCGATATCCTGCGCCTGGACTTCAGCACCGAATACACGGCCACGCTTGAGGAGGAGGACGAAGAAGGCTACGTGCTGGACCTGAAGGCCCGCGGTCCGGCGGTGGCCTACGACCGGCTGCGCATGGAGGTGGACAGGGCCTCGCTCACGCCGGTCACCATCGAGGCCTACGCGGCGGGCGGGCTGCTCATCAAGACCCTGCGCTACAGCAACATCACCGATTTCGGTCACGGCATCGTACGTCCCGCGGTGCTGGAGACCGACAGTCCGCTGCGTCGGGGCTACCGTTCGGTGATGCTGTTCTCGGGCATCACCCCGCGGGAACTGCCGGACGAGGTGTTCACCCTGAGCTACATGCCCCGGATCGGGGAGTTGCGCCGGTGATCCATCGGTTCCTCCGGGTGCTGCTGCTCGCGGCACCCGCCGCGGCAACCGCGGAGTTCACCTTCGACTTCGACATCGCGCGCTACGAACGCCCGGCCTACGAGTTCAGCGGATATCTTCAGGGGACGGTGGAGCACCTGCGCCTGGACAGGGATTCCGCTCTGTATGCCCTGAACTTTCCCGACCGTGATCCGGGCAGCTTCGAACGCTACCGGGGCCTGGGCGAACTCTCGGCGCTGTACCGCCACGAGGACAGCACCCTGCGGGCCCGCATCCAGGCCGAGGCGGTGGATGACATCTTCGGAACCAGCAGCGACCTGAACGTCCACGAACTCTACGTGTCCACCCCGGCCGGGGAGCGCACCAGTCTCGAGATCGGCAAGCGCAGCCTGCGTTGGGGCACCGGCTACGCGTGGAGCCCCATCGGCTTTCTGGAACGCCCCAGGGATCCCACCGATCCGGAGCTGAGCCGCGAGGGCTTCTTTCTCGGCTCGGTGGAATACGTGCGCAGCTTCCCGCAGGGGCAACTGCGCACCGTCTCCTTCACGCCGGTCATTCTCCCGGTGACCGCGGACGTGAACGGCGATTTCGGCGAACGCGAGACCGTCAACGTCGCCGCCCGGCTGTACCTGCTCTACCGGGACACGGATATCCACGTGACCGCCCGCAGTGACGGCAGCCGACCGGGTGCGCTGGGCATCGGGTTCTCGCGCAACCCGGTGCCTCACATGGAGATCCACGGCGAACTGGCCTGGTACGACGGACGCACGCGCGCGCTGATCAGCGACGGGGGTCTCGAAACCGACGACACCCGCCCCGTGGACCTGTTGCTCGGCATGCGCTACCTGACCCGCGGGGAGACCACCTGGATCGTCGAGTACTACCGCAACGGCGCCGGTTACAGCCGGGACGAGATGCGGCGTTTTTTCGATCTGGCCAGCGCCTCTCGAGACGACCCGGCCCTGCGGCCCCGGGCCATAGCCGCCCGCCGCGAGGGTTACGGTGCGCCCCAGGCGATGCGCGACTACCTCTTCCTGCGGGTGCGCAAGAGCGAGCCCTGGGATGCCCTCTACTGGAGCCTGGGGGTCAACGCCATCGTCAATCTGCACGACGGCAGCGCCTCGACCATCCCCGAGGTGATGTACACGGGCTTTCGCAACACCGAGCTGCGGGGCCGGCTGGCCGTGCTTTCCGGAGGGCGCGATACCGAGTTCGGTGAGCGCCTCAACGACTGGCGGCTGGAGTTGCGCGCCCGCTATTTCTTCTGAGTCTCGAACACGGCAGCGGCTGTCGCTTCTCCGGAAGCGACACGCGCTGTGGTGGGTAGAGGTCCGGTCATCGCCGTATGTGTTTCGTCTGTCCGGCCCGGATCGCCGTGAAGTCAGGGAAACGAGACAGGGCGGGGTGCTTTATGTATCTTGTATGCGCCCTCAACTGCCCCCGGGGATAACAATAATGGAATGGGTCCTTCTGATTCTTGTCATCCTGCTGGTGATCTTCGTGGTGGTGATCTACAACCGCCTGGTCACCGCGCGCAACCGCTACAAGAATGCGTTTGCCCAGATCGACGTTCAACTCACCCGCCGTTACGACCTGATCCCGAACCTCGTCGAGGTGGCCGAGCGGTACATGAGTCATGAGAAGGACACGCTGGAGGCGGTGATCAAGGCCCGCAACCAGGCCCTGGGCAGTCTGAAGGAGGTGGCCGCGGACCCCGGCAATGCCGAGGCCATGCAGCGGCTGTCCTCGTCCGAGCAGGGGCTGTCCGGCGTGCTGGGCAGACTGTTCGCGCTGTCCGAGAACTACCCGGACCTGAAGGCGAATCAGAACATGATGCAGCTTTCGGAAGAACTGGTCAGCACCGAGAACCGGGTGGCATTTGCGCGTCAGGCCTTCAACGACGCGGTGATGAGTTACAACATCACGCGCGAGGTCTTCCCCAACAACCTCGTCGCCAACAACTTCGGCTTCCGCCCGGCGGCCCTGCTGGAGATCGATGCACCCGAGAAGCGCGAGGCGGTTCGGGTCGCCTTCCGGTAAGGGCGGATGAACTTCTTCGAGTACCAGGATCGTGCCCGGCGCCGGTCCCGATGGCTGCTGGTGCTGTTCCTGCTGGCCGTTGTGGCCATTCTCGTGGTGGTCAACCTCGCGGTGCTGTTGGCCCTGGGCGGTGCGGATCAGCTTCGCGAGCCCGCCACCCCCGGCCAGTTCCTTGCCCGGCATCTAGACGTCATCCTTTGGACAAGCCTGCTCACCGGCGGTGTGATCGGGCTTGCCAGCCTGTACCGCACCATGAGCCTTCGCCACGGCGGCGCGGTAATTGCCTGGGAGCTGGGCGGCACTCTGGTGGAGCCGGACACCAACGATCCCCTGCGCAGACGCCTGCGCAACGTGGTGGAGGAGATGGCCATCGCTTCCGGTGTGCCCGTGCCGGACATCTTCGTGCTGGAAAACGAGGGCGGGATCAATGCCTTTGCCGCGGGCTATTCCACCGGGGATGCCGCCATTGCCGTGACACAGGGTGCGCTCGAGACCCTGGACCGGCGGGAACTGCAGGGTGTCGTCGCCCACGAGTTCAGTCACATCCTCAACGGCGACATGCGGCTGAATATCCGCCTCATGGGCATCCTGTTCGGCATCCTGGTCATGGGCGTGATCGGCCGACAGTTCATGTACTACACCCATCATGTGTCCGTACGGCGCACCCGGGCCAATCAGGGCGCCGCCGCATTTCTGCTCATCGGCCTGGCGCTCATGCTGGTGGGCTACGTAGGACTGTTCTTCGGACGCTGGATCAAGGCCATGGTGTCACGCCAGCGGGAGTTCCTGGCGGACGCCTCGGCAGTGCAGTTCACCCGCGAACCGGAGGGCATTGCCGGCGCCCTGAAGAAGATCGGCGCCGCGGGCGGCTCGGTGCTTCGGGCCAATCCGGAGGAGGTGGCCCACATGCTCTTTGCCAATGGCGCCCTCGGCCAGCTGTTTGCCACGCATCCTCCGCTGCTGGACCGGATTCGCGCCATCGAACCGGGATTCGACCCGGACGAATACGGGGCCATCCGGGAGAAGCTGCGTCGTCACAGGGAAGCGCAACGGGCGGCCGCCGAGGAAGCGGCCCGGGAGGTCGCCGCCGGGGCCCCCGCACCCGGTGGCCTGGCCCTGGATGCCGACACCCTGATCGAGCAGATGGGTCATCCCGGGCTGGGCCAGGTGCTCGCCGCGGCGCTGCTGGTGGCGGCCATTCCCAGACCGCTGGAGCGCGCCGCCCATTCGCCCGAATGGGCGCCGGAACTGGTCTGTTACCTGCTGCTGGCGCCGCCGGGCGAAGTGCGCGAGCAACAGTTGCTCATGGTGGCCGAGGCACGGGGCGCCGACAGCGAGGCCCAGGTGCGCAAGCTCCTGGATATGGAGCCGCGGCTGGCACCGGAGTTGCGCATCCCGCTGCTGGAGATGGCCTTCCCCGCGCTCAAGCGGCGTCCGGATGGAGAAGTCGCGGAACTGCTCGCTCTGGTGGAGCGGCTGATCCACGCCGACGGCCGTGTCGAGGTGTTCGAGTATGCCCTGGCGCGCATGCTGGTCCGGCACCTGGAGGACGCCCGGGATCCGGTACGGGCCGCGACCACGGGCCGGCGGCGTCTGTCAGACGTACAGGCTCCGGCCCTGGCCCTGCTGGGTAGTTTCGCCCACCACGGTCACCCCGACGATCCGGAAGCAGCCCGCGCGGCGCTCAATGCCGGCCTTGGTGTGCTGGGGATGTCGCCGGTGTCACGTCTGCCCGAGGCAGAAGGCTGGCACGAGCGCATGGATGCCGCTCTGGAGCGCCTGGACACCCTCGACGGTATGGGCAAGCAGCAGCTGCTGCGGGCCCTGGTGGTGACTGTCACCCACGGCGGCAAGACGGTACCCGCCGAAGCCGAGCTGCTTCGGGCCGTGTGCGCGGTGTTACATATGCCCCTTCCTGTGTTGGATGCCGTACAGCAGAACGAGGCGATGGAAGAGAACTGATCGTCCTGGTTCATGTTGGGGTTGGTGGAACAGTGGCGAGTGGCAAGTCTCAAGTGGCAAGGGAAACCACCCCCACCCTGACCCTCCCCCATGAGGGGGAGGGGAACAAAAGAACATTCGTAGTTCGTTCCCCCTCCCCCGTGAAGCGGGGGAGGGCGGGGGTGGGGGCCTTCCCACTTCCCAATTCACCCTTCGCACTTCATTCCAGTATCAGCCGCACGATGATCGCCGCGATGATGAGCAGCGTGATGCGCTGGATCCAGACGGCGCCGCCGGGGCCGAGGGTCATGTGGGCGCCGATCCAGGCGCCGGCCATGCTGCCCACCGCCAGCACCAGGCCGAATCCCCAGTGCACGTTGCCGGTGGCGACGAAGATGCCGAGCGCCGGGATCATGTAGACCAGTACCACCAGCACCTTGAGGATGTTCACCTGCACCAGGTCGATGCCCAGCACCCGGTACAGCAATACGATGAACAGGATGCCGACGGCCACCTGGATGAACCCGCCGTAGAAACCGATCACGACCATGGCGACGATCACCGGCCAGCGCAGGTGGGAATCGTCCAGTTGCACCGTGTCACGACGGGCAGGCATGGGCATGAGCATCAGGATGGACGAACCCACCATCACCAGGATCAGGATCCAGCGGAACAGGTCATCGCCCACCAGCGTCGCCGTCCACGCGCCGACCAGTGCGCCGGCCACCGCCGGCACCGAGAGCTTGAGGCCCAGGCGCAGGT
The DNA here is from genome assembly GCF_002000365.1 of Thioalkalivibrio denitrificans. Taxonomy (GTDB): domain Bacteria; phylum Pseudomonadota; class Gammaproteobacteria; order Ectothiorhodospirales; family Ectothiorhodospiraceae; genus Thioalkalivibrio_A; species Thioalkalivibrio_A denitrificans. The sequence goes on from NZ_MVBK01000060.1 coordinate 41,197, forward strand.
GGCGGTGGCCGGCGCTGCGGTATTTCCAGGTGGCGGTGATGTTCTGCAGGACGATGCCGACGCGGTTGGAGCCGTTGGCGGTGGTGCTGTCCAGGCCCATGAACATGAGCACCGGCAGGGTGATCATGGAGCCGCCCGCGGACATCACGTTCAGGAAGCCCGACAGGGCCCCCGCCGCCAGCAGCAGGACCACCTGTTCGAGTGTCATCTCAGGCCACGTGCCGGCGGTAACGCCAGAGACCGAAGGTCATCATCAGCAGAGTGATCGCAGCGTAAATGCCGGCGGTGGCGGTATCGGGATGGAATACGGCGGTACCCGCGAGCCCGGTCAGCACGATGCGAAGGGCCATGTCCACGGGGCGGGCAAAGATGAAACTGCCCTGCAGGGCGAAGCTGATGGCCAGGGTGCCGATCAGCACCAGTGCGAAGGCGGGCAGTTGCGCCATGCCCGGCTGCACCACCAGATCGGGGCGCGCAAAGACCGCACCCATCATGAGCATCAATGGCATGCAGATCAGCACGGCCACCAGCATGGTTTGGATGAACGATGCCTCGGCGATGCGTGATGTCACCGCCGCGGTCACCGACGTGGGCGGCGAAAGTTCACCGAAGACCGCTACGAAAAATGCGAAGAAATGCACCACCCAGGGATCGACTCCCGCACGGATCATGAACGGCGAGATGACGATGGCCAGGATGATGTAGGTGGGCGCCACCGGCAGGCCCATGCCGATGATGTAGCCGAATCCGAAGCCCACCAGCACCATGACGGCGAGGTTGATGCCCGCCCCCTCCATGAGCAGGATGCCCACCTTGGTGGGCACGCCGGTAATGGTGAAGGTGGCCGTCAGGATGCCCAGCGTGGCCAGCAGGATGGTCAGCTCCGCCGTGATGGTGGCGTAGGACTCGATCATGCGCAGGAACGGACGGGTCAGCCATTCGAGCGTGAAACGGCGCGCCATGAAGGTCCGTATCAGGAATGCGGCGGCCAGGAATACCAAGAGGTAGGTGAACACCGTCTGGGCCGCACTCATCGCGGGCTTGCGTTCCACGCCCATGAAGTAGATGAGCCCCGCCACCGCAATGAAGTAGGCGGCCACGTTGGCCCAGTCCATGAAGCGCATGGGTTCCGCCTTCGGCGTGACGGCGCGCTTGTAGTAACGTCCCGCCAGCAGCCAGACGGCAAAGGCCACCCCCAGGTAGTAGATGATGGCCGGGGCGAAACCCCGCGCCACCACGTCGAAGTAACTGGTGCCCAGGTAGTCGGCCATCAGAAAGGCGGCAATGCCCATGAGCGGGGGCATGAGCTGGCCGCCCAGCGACGAGGATGTCTCCACGGCCGCCGCCGTGACCCTGGGGAAGCCGGCCTTGATGAGCACCGGAATGGTCGCCGTGCCGGTGGTGGCCGCGTTGGCGGCGCCCGACCCGGAGACCGCCGCCACGCCGAAAGACCCGAGCACCGCCGCCTGTGGAAGCAGGCGGGGGGATTTCACGGCGACGCGTGTTGAACCCAGGAGGATGGAATCGATGCAGCCGAAGGCGCGCAGCACCGCCAGCACGAGGATGAATGAGCCGATGAGCGTCAGCCCGAGCTGCGGCAGGCGCTCGAACACCCCCGTGGACATTTCCACGCTGACGGAGCTGGCCACGCGGGTCCATGTCATGCCGGGGTGGTTGAACATCCCGGGCACCATGTAGCCGTAGACCGTGTAGAGGATCAGCAGGATGTTGAGAACGAACAGGACGAAGTACCGGCGTCGCGTGTATTCCATCACCAGCGCCGCCACCAGCCCCCCCACGACCAGGTCATGCATGTTCCAGGTGCCGAGACGATAGATGCGGATCTCGTCGAATTCCCTCACCAGGTAATGGATGGCGTACAGGCAGATGCCGCAGTACACCAGCGCAATGATGAAGGGGGCCACATGGCCGAGCTTCGGATAAAGCTCGCCTCTCCTGAGGTCGTTGAGAATGACGATGCAGATGGTGAGCGGAACACCCACCACGGCGAGCAGCGTGGGACCGCCCGCGCCGGTGATGTAATACCGCGAGAGGTGGAAAAAGAAGACCACCCCCGCGAGGTAGAAAAGGATCTCCGCCGCCAGCCTGAGCCGACGGGCCAGGGGCGACAGGTGCGGCTCAGCTATGCCGGCGGCGGGATCGCTCATGGGCCGGGGTCAACCGGCCTTTATCGGGATGCGATGCGGTCGTCCCAGGCGTCGTCCCAGGCACCCTTCTCTCGCAGATAGCGGGCAAGACCCGGGTGCACCTTCACGGAGTCCACAGAGGCGGCCACGCCGCGCTGCTGGATGTTCACCATGTCCTCGCTGATCTGGCGGAATGCCGAATCCGTGCGGGCCAGTTCCTCGGCATGCTCCTCGATGATGGTCAGCATCCGGTAGACGTCTTCCTCGGGGACCTCCAGGCCTACGTGAAAGCCGTAGAAGAAGGGCACCAGCAGCACCGTATCCGTACGCACGTCGCCGCGGAACACGTCGCCCGGCACCTCGACCACATCAAGGCCGGCCGCGCGCAGCTTTTCCACCTCTGCATCGCTGGGATTCAGGGCCGCCACGTCGGTGGCGATCATCGCCTCGTTGACCCAGGGTGCGGGGCTCGCCTCGCCGGTGCTGTAGATGATGAACGCATCGATGGAGCGCTCGGAGAGCGAGGAGGCCGACAGCCCGAGGTCCAGTTCAACATAGTTATGGCCCACCTCGAGGGTCTGCATGGCCCGCTCCAGCTGGGCACGCACATCCCAGGGGGCAGGGCCCGTGAAGACCGGCCGACCGCTCAGGTCGCCCCAACCGGCATACCGGTCGCGATCACCGGCGCGTACGCCGAGACCCACCTCCATGGTGTAGGCCCAGAAGGACTGGACCGGTTCACGCTGCATCTGGTCGCGGAAACCGCGGAATCGGCCGGTGTCGCCAGCGAGTTCCCGGAAGGCGATATCCGCCCCGTAGTAACCATCGAACTGGTTGGTGGCGTAGCCGCGCACGGTGGCCAGCGCACCCGGGGTGGGCAGCACGGTGATGGAGTAGTCGGGCATCTCCCGGTTGAGCATGGCCATCAGCGCGACCTTGGCGCGATGACCGGCGGAGCCCACGGCGGAGGTGGCCCAGCGGAGCTGGGTGACCTGCTGGGCATCGGCAGTACGGATTTCGGACAGGCCCAGCGGCACGGCAACCAGCAGGGCGGCGGCCAGCGCGGAGAGATAGCGTTTCATGGGTCTTTTCCTCTTTTTTGGCGGTTCATCCCGGAAGATGACCGGGACCGGCCGGATCGGGCCTGATGCGTCCCTGGCCGACCCGATGAGGCCGCGTTATGGGGTTTCTTATCCCAAGCATTAACTTAGCGCACCAGAGCCATTTTGTCCGCCGAAGACGGATCCCGGGAGCCCGGAGGTCGAGTGACGGTTGATTATGTTTTGAATCAGGTTCAAAATCCGACCTCTTTTCATTCTTCTCAAGTGGGTCAGCCTGATGGGTACCCGGGAACGCAAGCAGAAGGAATTCAGCCTTCGGGAGGCCCTTTTCCTGGAGGCCGCCGAGGCCATGGTGAGCGAGGAGGGCTTTCTGCATCTCCAGATGGCGCGTCTGGCGGAGGCCTGCGACTACGCCACCGGAACGCTCTATCAGCATTTCTCCTCCAAGGAGGACCTGCTGCTGGCCCTGGCGAACCGCCGCATGGAGGCCTTTGTGGACATCTTCCGCAAGGTGGGAGCGTGGCAGGGCGGCACGCCGCGGGAACGCATGTTCGCCATTGCCGTGGGCGATCTGGACTTCTCACGGCACCATCCCGAACACGCGAAACTGACCCAGTATGTCCACGCCGAGGCGGTATGGGAGAACACCTCCCCGGAGCGCCGCGAGCAGGCCATGTGCTGCACCGGGCCGGTGGGCGAGGTGGTGGCCGGCATCGTCCAGGAGGCCATTGATCGCGGCGATCTGGATGCGCAGGGTCTCTCCCCCCTTGAACTGGCCTGCGGCCCGTGGAGCGTCTGCGAGGGGATGCGGGCGCTGAGTCACGTGCAGGGCCTGTTCGAGTCCCTGAATATCCGTTCGCCGGAGCGGTTGTTCTTTCGCCAGGTCCAGGTCCACCTTAACGGCCTGAACTGGGCGCCGTTGGCGGATCCGGCGGACCACGCCGCCACGGATGCGCTGGTCGCTCGCGTGCGCCGGGAGGTGTTCGACGTGTCGGGCCCGGACGCCCGGGAGGTTCGGTCATGAACAGACGCATGATCGTCATGCTCATCGGCGTGAGCATCCTGTTCGGCGGCATCTTCGGTTACAAGGCGTTCGTCAGCGCCATGATCGATGAGTATTTCGACAGCACGCCGCCGCCCACCGCCACCATTACCGCGGCCGAGGTGAGCCGGATGACCTGGACGCCGAGGCTTGAGGCGGTGGGCAGTTTCTCCCCGGTGCAGGGCGCCATGCTCACCACCGAGGCCGCCGGCATCGTGCGGGAGATCCGCTTCGCCAGCGGTGATCGGGTCGAGGCAGGGGCGGAGCTTGTGGTGCTGGATTCCGAAACGGACCGCGCGCGCCTGCGCAGCCTGGAGGCCGCGAAACGCCTGGCCGACCTTGAACTGGAACGGGCCCGGCGTCTGGCGGCGCAGAACAGCATTTCCGAGGCGGAACTGACCCGGCGCGAAAGCGAGGCGGAGCAGGCCACGGCCGCCGTCAACGAGCAACGTGCCCGCATCGCGCAGAAGACCGTGCGTGCGCCGTTTGCCGGCGAACTGGGCATCCGGCAGGTGAACGTGGGTCAGTATCTCTCGCCGGGCGATCCGGTCGTGTCCCTGCAGTCGGTGGATCCCGTCTACGTGAACTTCAATCTGGCGGAGCGTTACGTGGCCGATGTGCGGCGCGGGCAGGCGCTGCGCGTGCGGGTGGATGCCCGGGACGCGGAGTTTCGCGGCACCATCAATGCCGTCGAGCCCTCGGTGCGCGACAGCACGCGGACGTTTGCCGTTCAGGCCACCGTGGACAATCCGGACGGGCTGCTGCGCGCCGGCATGTTCGGCCGTGTCAGCCTTGACATCGGCGAAGCCGAGGATGTGGTGGTGGCGCCCCTGTCCGCCATCAGCTTCAGCCCCTATGGCAACTCCGTGTTCGTGGTCAGCGAAGACGACGACGGACAGCTCAGGGTCAGCCGCCGCTTTGTCCAGACCGGCAGCCGTCGCGGCGACCTGATCCGTATCACGCAAGGTCTTGAACCCGGCGACAGGGTGGCCACCAGCGGCCTCCTGAAACTGCGCAATGACGCGGTGGTCAAGATCAGCGACGACGAGGCCGTGCAGCCGCGACAGGACCCCGACCCGCGTCCGGACAACACCTGAGGCCGGCCGGCATGCGATTCACAGACGTCTTCGTCCGCAAGCCCGTGCTGGCCACGGTGGTCAGCCTGTTCATTCTGCTGCTGGGCATTCGCGCCGGCTTCGACCTAAACGTGCGCCAGTTCCCGGAAGTCAAGAACGCCGTGGTCACCGTGTCCACCGCCTATATCGGCGCCGACGCCGACCTGGTGCAGGGCTTCATCACCACACCGCTGGAACGCGAGATCGCGGCGGCCGAGGGCATCGACTACATCGTCTCCACGAGCGTGGCGGGCGTCAGCAACATCCAGGCGCACCTGCGCCTGGACTACGACCCCAACGAGGCGCTGACCCAGATCTCGGCACAGGTGAACAAGGTACGCTCGGACCTCCCCGAGGAGGCCGAGGAGCCGGTGATCGAGCTGTCGGTCGGCCAGACCATCGCCGCCATGTACATGAGCTTCTATTCGGAGCTCCTGGACAACAACCAGATCACAGATTACCTGGTGCGGGTGGTGGAGCCGCAACTGTCCACCATCCCGGGCGTGCAGCGCGCGCAGATACTGGGCGACCGCACGTTTGCCATGCGCATCTGGCTGGACGCCGATCGCATGGCGGCCCTGGACGTGACCGGCGCCGACGTCAATCGCGCGCTGAGGGCCAACAACGTGCTCTCCGCCGTGGGCCGCACCAAGGGCCAGACGGTCACCATCGACCTGAAGGCGGCTACCGACCTGCACACGCCGGAGGAGTTCGAGCAGCTGGTGGTGCGTTCCGAGAACGGGGCCATCGTGCGCCTGGCCGATATCGCCGAGGTGGAACTGGGCTCCGAGAACTACGACATTTCGGTCAGCTTCAACGGACAGTCCGCCACCTTCATCGGCATCGAGGTGGCACCGGATGCCAACGCCCTGGACGTGATCGCCGAGGTGCGTCGCGTATGGGCAGCGGATATTGAGCCGCAGTTCCCCCAGGGCCTCAACGGAGACATCGTCTACGACTCCACGCTGTACATCGAGAGCGCCATCAACGAGGTGATTGTCACCATCTTCCTGGCGCTGGTCATCGTGGTGGGCGTGATCTACCTCTTCCTGGGTTCCGTGCGCAGCGTGATCATCCCGGCGCTGGCCGTGCCGCTGTCACTGATTGGCACCCTGTTCCTGATGCTGGTCATGGGCTTCACCATCAACCTGCTGACCCTGCTGGCGATGGTGCTGGCCATCGGCATCGTGGTGGACGACGCGATCATCATGGTGGAGAACATCCACCGCCACATCGAGGAGGGCATGAAGCCCCTGGCCGCGGCGATTCAGGGGGCCCGGGAACTGGCCTGGCCCATCGTCGCCATGTCCACCACCCTCGTGGCCGTATTCCTGCCCATCGGCTTTGTCGGCGGCATCACGGGGACGCTGTTCATCGAGTTCGCGTTCACACTGGCGGCGTCGGTCATCATCTCCGGCGTGGTGGCGCTCACCCTGTCCCCGATGCTCAGCTCACGTCTGCTCAAGGCGTCTTCCGAGGGCGGCAAGGGGAGGCTGGAGGCATGGCTGGATCGGCGCTTCGACGGTCTCAAGGGGCGCTACCAGCGCCGCCTGCACGGTGCGCTCAACGACCGGCACGTGGTGCTCACGTTCGGTCTGATCGTGCTCGTGTCCTGTTATTTCCTGTTCGTGACCAGCCCGGCGGAACTGGAACCGCCCGAGGACCAGGGCTTCGTGTTCTCCATTGCCGAAGCCGATGCGCCGACGACCCTGGATCAGCTGGAGCGGAATACAGGGGTGATGAACCGTTACCTGGACGAGATCCCGGAGGTGGAGAACATCTTCATCGTCAACGGCTTCGGGGGCGCCGGTATCGGCGCCGCCAATGCCGCCATTGCCGGATTCGTGCTGTCGCCCTGGGAGCAACGCACGCGTTCCACGCAGCAGGTGCTGGAAAATGATCTGCAGCCGCGTCTGGAGCAGATCCCCGGGCTGAACGTATTCGCCCTGGTGCCGCCGTCGCTCCCGGGCGGCGGGGGCGGGGCGCCCATCGAGTTCGTGATCCGTTCCACGGAGCCCGCCGCGAACATGCAGGAAGTGGCGCAGGAGATCGTCGGCCGGGCCATGGCCAGCGGACGTTTCATCTTTATCGATGGTGACCTGAAACTGGACAAGCCGCGCACCGAGATCCGCATCGACCGGGAGAAGGCGGCGCTCATGGGCGTGGACATGCAGACCCTGTCGCTGGACCTGGCGTCGCTGTTCTCCGGTGGACCTGCCGGGCGGTTCTCCCTGGAGAACCGGTCCTATCGCGTCATCCCCCAGCTGCAGCGCGTCGAGCGCCTGAACCCGGACCAGATCGAGGACCTGTACACGCGCAACCGGGCCGGGGAACTGGTCCCGCTGGCGACCCTGATCACCCTGGAGGATTCTGTCCAGCCGCAGCAGCTCAAGCGCTTTCAGCAGCTCAACAGCGTGACGCTCTCCGGTGTGCCGCGACCCGGCGTCACCCTGGGCGAGGCGCTGGACCTGCTGGACGGCATCAGCGCCGAGGTGCTGCCCCCCGGCTACAGCGTGGACTACGCGGGGCAGGCGCGTCAGTTCGTCACCGAGGGCGAGCAGCTGATCATCACGTTCTTCTTTGCGCTCATCGTGATCTATCTGGTCCTGGCGGCCCAGTTCGAGTCTTTCCGCAACTCGCTCATCATCATGATGACCGTGCCCATGTCCATTGCCGGCGCGCTGATCTTCGTGAGCCTGGGCTTGACGACGCTCAACATCTACACCCAGGTCGGCCTGCTGACGCTGATCGGTCTGATCGCCAAGCACGGCATCCTGATCGTGGAGTTCGCCAACAAGCTGCAGGAACAGGGTCGTTCCGTGCGCGAGGCCGTGGAGGAGGCCGCCGCCATTCGCCTGCGCCCCATTCTCATGACCACCGCGGCCACCGTCCTGGCGATGGTCCCGCTGCTGGTCTCCACCGGTCCCGGCGCCGGTGCGCGCTTTGCCATGGGCCTGGTGATCGCGTCCGGAATGACCCTCGGCACCCTGTTCACCCTGTTCGTGGTGCCGGCGGTCTACACCTACCTCGCCCGGGAGCGGTCCGCCGAGAGTCCCGTCGGTCAGCAGGCCGAGGCCTGACGGCACGGGTCAGGGCCCGTCGGTGGACGCAGAGGTCGCAGAGACGCGGAGCACGCAGAGCGCCAATGAGCTTTCTTCCTCAAGACTTCGCGTTCTCTGGGTCTGTGGGCCTTCGGCGCCCGGTCCCGAATCCCGCAAGACTCGCATGAACTGAGATGGCAACGATCCAGTACCGATTGGCGGCCGGGCATCGGCAGGGGCCTTGCCTCCCTGCTAGAATGTGACCCATTACCATCTACCGTACGCGAGCAGCCCCCCATGAGTACTTCTGAATCCGGGAAGACACGCCCCCGCCTGATCTGGACCACCACCCTGATGTTCAGCCTCACTGCCCTGGGGGCGGTCACCCTGGTCCCCTGGTACGGGCTGACCCACGGCTACAGCGCCAGTGCCTGGGTGGCCTTCGCCCTGTTCATGGTCTTTGCCAGCATGTCCATCACGGCGGGATACCACAGGCTCTGGGCGCATCGCACCTACGAGGCCCATCGGTCAGTGCGCCTGTTCATGGCGTTGTGGGGCGCGGCGGCCCTGCAGAACAGCATCCTGGTATGGGCGTCCGGACACCGCACCCATCACCGCCATGTGGACGACAACGATCGCGATCCCTATTCGGCAGGACGGGGCTTCTGGTTCTCCCACATCGGCTGGATGCTTCGGGATCATCCCAGCGGACAGGAGAACTTCAGCAACGCCCCGGACCTGCTGCGCGATCCCATCGTCATGTGGCAGCACCGCTGGTACGTGCCCATCGCCCTTGGTATGAACATCGTTCCGGCGGCGCTGCTGGGGCTCGTGTTTGGCAACGTGATCGAGATGCTGCTCCTGGCCGGTCTGTTGCGCTTGGTGCTGGGACATCATTTCACCTTTTTCATCAACTCCCTGGCCCACACCTGGGGACGGCGGCCATATACCGACGAGAACAGTGCCCGTGACAACGATGTCCTTGCCGTGCTGACCTTCGGAGAGGGCTACCACAACTTTCACCATAAGTTTCAGTACGACTATCGCAACGGCGTGCGCTGGTGGCAGTACGACCCGACCAAGTGGCTGATCGCGACCCTGAGCTGGCTGGGGCTCGCCGAGAACCTGAAGCGCGCCAGCAATTTCCAGATCCAGCAGGCCATGATCGCGATGCAGTTCCGCAAGGCGCGCGAGAAGCTGGCCCGGGCCGGTGGAAACGTGGAGAAGTGGAAAGCGCTGCTGGAACATGAGTACCAGCATTTCCTGTCGGTCCTCGAACAATGGAAGGCGCTCAAGAGCAGCCTGTACGCGGAGACGCGCCGCCATCTGGCCTACCACTGGGAACATGCCCTGGTGCGTACCCGGATCCGCGAGTTCGAATACCGGCTCAAGATGCAGCGCAAGCGGCTGGCCCTGCTGACGCTGCAGTTGTCCTGACGGATCGGGGTTGCGGCGCCGTGTCCTTCGCCGCGCAGACACATGGCCACTCGGGCTAGGGAGCACCGACGGTGAATACGGGTTTCCGGCCGCATGACACGGGTGAGGCAATCGAGGCGCCGGCGGCGCCTTTCGAGGGTCTGACACCCGATCGTATCCTCAATGTGCTGGAATCCGCCGGCCTCGCTTGTGACGGCCGATTGCTTGCACTCAACAGTTACGAGAATCGTGTCTACCAGGTCGGGCTGGAAGACGCGCCGCCGTGCGTGGTGAAGTTCTATCGGCCGGGGCGCTGGAGTGATGCCGCCATCCTCGAGGAACATCGCCTGGTGATGCAGCTGGCGGCGCGGGAGATTCCCGCGGTCCCGCCCGTGGATTTCCCCGGTCGTGGCACGCTCCTGACTGAAGGCAGGGAGCGCTTCTCTGTGTTCCCGCGTCGCGGAGGGCATGCGCCGGAACTCGATGACCCGCAGACGCTGACGAGACTCGGCAGCTACATCGGCCGGATTCACGCCGTCGGTGCCGTGGAGGACTATCGCCACAGGCCGGTCATCGATCTGGACACCTTCGGTGTGCAGGCACGCAACTACCTGCTGGATTACCGGATCGTGCCCGCCGAACTGGAGCCGGTGTATCGCGGCGTGGTGGACCAGGCCCTGGAGTCCGTCGCCCTGTGTTACCGTCGGGCCGGTCAGGTTCAGGGATTGCGTCTGCACGGGGACTGCCACGTCGGCAACATCCTCTGGACCGATGAAGGCGCGCATTTCGTCGATTTCGACGACAGCCGCATGGGCCCGGCCGTGCAGGACCTGTGGATGCTGCTGTCGGGCGATCCGGAGAGCATGGCGCTGCAGTGGGCCGCGATCCGCGAGGGCTATGAGGCATTCCGTGATTTCGAGCCACGGGAGCTGCACCTGGTCGAGGCCCTGCGCACCCTGCGCCTGATCCATTACTCGGCCTGGATCGCGCGCCGCTGGCACGATCCTGCATTTCCTCCGGCCTTTCCGTTCTTCGACAGTCCGCGCTACTGGGAAGACCGGGTACTGGAACTGCGCGAACAGATCGCGGCCATGGCGGAGCCGCCGTTGCTTTGAGCGGTTTTGCCACGAACGACAGGAGCAAAGGCAAAGGCATTACTCTCGCGAAGCCGCGAAGCACGCGAAGAAGAACGAAGATCATTGGACTTAAAGAAACGATCGCCAACATGCGGTGCATGAGTCTGGCCACTGGTGTCAGGGTTGGCAGTGTTCACGCCGACCTACCCGTTTCTTGAATTTCTTGGCGTGCTTCGCGGCTTTGCGAGAGATATTTTTCTTGTGCCGTTCCACTGCCCGTGCTTCGTGATTAAGCTAAGGATCTTGCACATACAACCCACCCGGAGGAGAAACAGCCCATGACCCATGCGATACGAGTCCATGAAACCGGTGGTCCGGAGGTGATGCGCTGGGAGTCCATTGAGGTGGGAGACCCCGGCCCGGGCGAGGTGCGTCTGCGCCAGACGGCGGTGGGGCTCAATTTCATCGACGTCTATTTCCGTACCGGCCTCTACCCGTTTCCGTCGCTGCCCGGGACGCCGGGCATGGAGGCGGCCGGGGTCGTGGAGGCCGTGGGGGAGGGCGTGACCACGCTGGCGGAAGGAGACCGGGTGGCCTATGCCACGCCGCCGCCGGGCGCCTACGCCGAGGCTCGCATCATGGCCGCCGAGCGGCTGGTGAAGCTGCCCGACAACATCGAGGAAAGGACCGCCGCCGCCATGATGCTTCGGGGCATGACGGCCCATTATCTCCTTCGGCGCATCCACCGCGTGGAGGCCGGTGACCGGATCCTCATCCACGCGGCAGCCGGCGGGGTGGGGCTGATCGTCTGCCAATGGGCGAAGCACCTGGGGGCGACCGTCATCGGCACCGTCGGCAGTGACGAGAAGGCGGAGATCGCCCGGGCGCATGGCTGCGACCATCCGATCGTCTACACCCGGGAGGACTTCGCTGCCCGGGTGCGCGAGATTACCGGTGGCGAGGGCGTGGCGGCCGTCTACGACTCGGTGGGCAAGGAGACCTTCATGGGTTCACTGGACTGCCTGCGTCCCAGGGGCATGATGGTCACCTTCGGCAATGCCTCGGGCCCCGTGCCGCCGTTCGAGCCGATCCTGCTGGCAAAGAAGGGATCGCTGTTCCTGACGCGCCCGACGCTGTTCCATTACACCTCCACCCCCGAGGATCTGGCCTGGGCCTCAGGCGACCTGTTCGAGGTGGTCGGCAGCGGCGCCGTGCGCATCGAGATCAACCAGACCTACGCCCTCAAAGACGCCGCACAGGCGCACAAGGATCTGGAGGGAAGAAAGACGACGGGCTCGTCGGTTCTGCTGCCCTGAGGGCAGCAGCACCGAAGGCTGAAGGATGAAGGTTGAAGGATGAATGGTTTCGTTCAACCTTCATCCTTCATCCTTCAACCTTTTCTTCACATAACCCCTTCGTTGCTCAGACAGCCCCGGAAAGCGGCGACCGACCCGTCGCCCTGCCGGTCCCAGCAGGTGACGATGCGATCGAAGCAGGCGTCGCGTTGGGCAGGATTGCCATTGGCGTTGCGACGGCATTGCAGGGCGGCTTCCTCGGACAGGGTGTCCACGGTGTGGTATGTGGCAGTCATGGGCCCTTCCTGGAGAATCCAGGGGATGGCGCGGTCGGCTCCCCGCAGGGAAAAGCGGGTCTTCTGCAGTTCACCGTCACCATCACGAAACTCGACCTCAAGGTTGCCGCCTGCGCGCATCTCGTCGAGCAGGCTGGGCGGCTCACCGCCGGCACTCTTTTCCCAGACCGGCCATTCCACGCGGTTGGCAAGCTCCGGCTCATGGCCGTTACGGGCGCTGGCAGGGATGCGAAGATCTCCGATCCGGTGTTCGCCCTTGTCCGCCACGCTCAGGCGCAGGGCGTGCCCCGCATGGGCCGCGGCGCCGGTGCGTTCGTTGAGGATCAGCACCCCTTCAATGGGCCCGTTGCCCTGCTGACCGAAGGCCAGCAGATGCCCTTCCTGGTTCCGGGTGTAGGCCGCGATCAGAACTTTACTGGAGTCGGGGTCCGCCTGGGACATGACGGTCCAGTGGCCGAACGGTATGGTTTCGGCCGCGTGAAGGGGTGCGGCCATAGCGAGCGCAAGCAGTGCGAGCAGATACTTCATCAGAAACCTCCCTTGGGTCGGCACTGAATCCTCTACAGTATAGATGAGATGTCGCCGAGACCGGTGACAGCCGCCCGACAATCGGCATTCAAGCCGGGATACGCGGGGCTGGAACCCACCCCGTGGCGCGACAGGACGCACGCGATCCGTTGTACCTTTCGAACGAGACGCCAGGAATTGGTTCATTATTGACCGCACACCGGTCGATACACATGAGCTATGGACGAAATCGATCACGGACCTTTGCGTTATTGCCCCGCCGACGACGGCGTCAGGCTGGCCTATCGCGCACAGCCGGGCCACGGAGCGGATGCCCCGGCCCTGGTGTTGGTGCACGGGCTTGCCAGCAACAGCACCCGGTTCAGCGAGTTTGCCGCCACCACCCGCTTGAGGGGCCGATGGACCCTGTTGCGCCCGGACCTGCGGGGACATGGAGGTTCCATGCATCGCGGCAGCCTCACCCGCGAACGGTGGTGTGCGGATCTTGTCGCCATCCTGGATGCCGAGGGACTGAAACGGGCGGTCTTCCTCGGGCACAGCTTGGGCGCCCAGGTGGTCATGGAACTCGCGGTGGCACACCCGGGCCGGGTTCAGGGCCTCATACTCATCGACCCGGTCTTCCCGGAGGCGCTGGGCGGCGTGATGGGGCGGGTGCGGCGGTTTGCCTTTCTGAACCGTATCGCCATTGTGGTGACCCGGGCCCTGGAGACTCTGGGGGTCGGCCGGAGGCAGTTTCCATACCGGGACCTGCACGCGCTGGACGTTCGCACCCGCGCCGCGCTGCGGGATAACCCTGCCGATGACATCTCCCGGCTGTACATGAAGCCCCGGGCGGACCTGCGTTTCCTGCCCCTGACGAACTACCTGCAGGACCTTCGGGAGGTGGTGCGTCCCGTTCCCGATCCCGCCCGCATCGGCACCCCGGTGCTCGTGCTTCGCTCGGGCGGAGCCACGGTCAGCGACCAGGATCGGATGCGCGACTGGATCGCCCGCTTTCCCCATGGGCAACAGGTGACCATCGACGCGGACCACTGGCTGCTGACCGAACATCCCCGGGCGGCCCGGGAGGCCATAGATGACTGGTGCGAGTCCCTCGTGAGGGAGAGGCGGGAATGATCCGATTCAAGAGATCCGGTTGGGTGCCGATACAGGCGTAACACATCGGCGGGTGATGCACAGTCGCTTGCGCGGGTGGCTCCAAAAAAACCGATAATCGGAGACGCTGGTCCCATGAAACTCAGGCTCACTGTCCGTACGAAACTCATTGCAACCGTGTTGCTGCCGGTCCTCGTCCTGCTGGCGCTGGCCTTCGTGTCCGTGCGCATGATGAGCAACATCGAGGCGGGCGTCGAAACCATCTACGAGGACAGGGTGGTGCCCCTGCAGCAGCTCAAGACCATCGCGGATGCCTACGCGGTGTTTGTGATCGATGCGGTGAACAAGGCCAACGAGGGGATGATGAGCGCTGAAGAGGCCCTGCAGGGCGTGCGCGAGGCCCGCAGGGAGATCCGGTTGCAGTGGGAATCCTACCTGTCCACGGAGCTGACGCAGGAAGAGTCGCGGTTGGTGGATGAGGCACGCACGCTGTTCCGGCCCGCCAATGCGGACCTCGATCGGCTGGAAGCTGCACTGTCCGGCCTGTCCGGCAACGTCCGGGGGCAGCTCGGTGACTTCAACGGTCCCCTGTACGACAGCATCGATCCCATCAGTTCCAAGATCACCGAGCTGGTGGATCTGCAGCTCAGGGTGGCCGGAGAGGAGCGGGCGCTGGCAGGTGCTATGTATCAGCGTTCGGTACGGCTGTTCAGCGGTGTCACGCTGATCGTGGTGCTGCTGGTCGCGCTGGCCGGCTGGTACACGTATCGGTCCGTGGCCGTGCCCATCGGCCGCATGCGAGAGACCATGATGCAGATGGCTGCTGATCATGACCTGTCCAGACGGGTCACGGTCAGCAACGATGACGAGATCGGTGCGAGCGCACACGCCCTGAACAGCATGCTGGACCAGTTCTCCACCACGCTTTCGGAATTGCGGGGCATGACCGAGCAACTGGCCTCCGCCGCAGAACAGCTGTCCGCGGTCAGCACCCAGAACAACACCAACCTGGACAACCAGCGTTCCCAGACCGAGCAGGTCGCGACGGCTATGAACGAGATGACGGCCACCGTACAGGAAGTGGCACGCAGCGCGGGCGACGCTGCGCAGTCCAGCCAGGAAGCGGATTCACAATCGCGCACCGGTGGCGACGTGGTGGCCTCGGTGGTGCGCTCCATCGGTCAGCTCTCCGGGGAAGTCAGCCGGGTCGCCGAGTCCGTGCAGGCCCTCGATCAGCAGAGCCAGCAGATCGGTTCGGTGCTCGACGTGATCCGGGGCATCGCCGAACAGACCAACCTGCTGGCACTGAACGCCGCCATCGAGGCCGCCAGGGCCGGTGAGCAGGGCAGGGGATTTGCCGTGGTGGCGGACGAGGTGCGTACACTGGCTTCGCGCACCCAGGCTTCGACGGCTGACATTCAGGCCATGATCGAAGCGCTGCAGGACGGCACGCGTGGCGCGGTGGCCGCCATGAACCAGGGGCGTGAGATGGCGGAATCCACGGCCGCGGACGCCCAGCGGGCAGGAGAGGCCCTGGAGAGTATCGTGGACGCGGTGGCCCGCATTCGCGACATGACCAGCCAGATTGCCAGCGCCGCGGAACAGCAGAACGCCGTAGCCGAGGAGATCAACCGCAACGTCACCACCATCAACGAGATCACCGGCGAGAGCGTTGCCGGTGCCAACCAGACCGCCGGCACAAGCCAGGAACTGGCCGGCATCGCGTCCCGCGCCAGGGAACTCGTGGCGGTATTCCGGCTGGCCTGATCACTCCCCGGCAGTGGCTTCGCGCAGGGAGTGCGCGGAGCGGCCGAAATGCACGTGTCCGATGCCCGGCAGCTTGATGCCGGGCGGGCGCGTCTCCAGGCCCAGCACCAGTCCCAGTAGGTTCACCTCGATGCCCTCCTCGGGTGCGGCCAGCACGCCGAGCAGCCCGTTGAGGGAAAGCTGCAAACCGGTCCCGCTCGGTGCCGCGCCGATCCCCGCGGGTCCCAGGTAATCCTTGCCCACCGCGATGGCCGGCAGGCGTGCCCGCAGCTCCGGCACCTGGCGCGTGATCCATGCGGTAAAGGTGTTGCTGTTGGGTCCGGGCCAGGCACGGTAGTGATCGGCCCAGGGATACTCGGGAACGAGTGCCTCAATGCGGGCGATGGCCTGTTCCGCCTGCGGTCCGCGCAGCTCGGCCAGCACGTAGGGGGTATTGCCGAACCAGTTGGCGTCCGGCACGCCGGGCCCCGAGCGCAGCCCGCTCCAGCGGGTTACCTGATGCAGGGTATAGGTGTCCGCGCCGGCTGGTTTGAGTGCGATCCAGGTATGTGCGGCGAATACGCCGCGCCAGTCAAACGCACGGGCCCCGTATACCTGTACCACCGCCTCGGGAGTCATGGCGGGGTCGGGTGCGAGGCCGGCACTGGAGCGATCGGCATGACGCCAGGAGCCCCCCAGGGGCACCTGATCGGACAGTGCCATGATGGCAGGTCCCGTGAGCAGCAGGACCAGCAGAAGCAGGGTCCCGGCGAACCATTTCAATGCGGATTTCATGGGTTTCAGATGCTTATAATCATTTTAAGAAGATACCCTATCTTACGGGATATAAATAAAAAAGATCTCTTGTATGCATTGACGTGGGGCGATCCATGAAGTTATGGACCCCGGGAGGGTCGAAGCGGTTCTCGCCGGGCGTCGTCCTCAGCAGAAATCCCGGGACGGCGTCATCAGCCGCCCCAGCCAGCCGCTGCGATCCACCAGCCGGCGGGCCACCAGATGCATCACGCCCTCCACCCGCTGCAATTCGCCGCGAATCTCCAGCAATCGTCCCTGGATCACCTCCCGGCGATAGCGTTGCACCAGTGTCGGCCAGACGATGGCGTTTACGGTGCCGGTCTCGTCTTCCAGGGTGAGGAACACGGTACCCCGGGCGGAGGCCGGGTGCTGGCGGGTGATGACCAGGCCGATGTGGCGCACGTGCCGGCCGTGGGGATGTGCCAGCAGATCCTGCGCGGTGACGCCGCCCGCACGGCGCAGCCGGGTGCGCAGCAGGGCCAGGGGATGTTCGCCCAGGGTCAGGCCGGTGGCGCGGTAATCGGCCACGCAGTCCTCGCCGGGCGCGGGGGCCGTCAGCAGCGGATCGGCCTCCACCGGATCGGCGTCGGCGAGCAGGGGCAGGGGGGACTCCACGCCCAGGGCCGCCCAGCGGGCCCGGTGGCGATGCCCGGTAAGCGTCTTCAGGGCACCGGCCTCCGCCAGAGCATCCAGTTGCCGGGTGTCCAGCGTCGCACGCCGGGCCAGATCATCCACGCTTCGGAAGGGGCGTTCTTGCCGGGCGGCGACAATGCGCTGTGCCGGCGCCTCGCCCAGGCCCTGGACCAGGCGCAGACCGAGACGCAGGGCGGGGGACCTTTGGGTTTTCTGCCACGCCTGGCCCCCTCCCCGGCCCTCCACGGGGGAGGGCCGGGGAGGGGGCCGCGGCAGGTGAATTGACCACCAGCGTGCAGTCCCGGTCGCTCTCGCACACATCCACCGGCAGCACGGTCACCCCGTGACGCTGCGCATCCTGCACCAGTTGCGAGGGACCGTAGAATCCCATGGGCTGGCTGTTGAGCAACGCGGCGGTGAAGGCGGCCGGTTCGTGGCGCTTGAGCCAGGCGGAGACGTAGGCAATGAGCGCAAAGCTGGCGGAATGGGACTCCGGGAAGCCGTATTCGCCGAAGCCCAGGATCTGCTGGTAGATCTGCTCGGCGAAAGTCTCCGGATAGCCCCGCTCGGCCATGCCCCGGAGCAGCCGTTCCCGGAAAAGATGCAGGGTGCCCTTGCGCCGCCAGGCGCCAATGGCCCGGCGCAGGCCGTCCGCCTCACCGGCGGAAAAGCCCGCTGCCACCATGGCCAGCTTGATCACCTGTTCCTGGAAGATGGGTATGCCCAGGGTGCGTTCCAGGACGCCACGCACGGCCTCGCTGGGATATTCCACCGGTTCCAGCCCCTGCCGGCGGCGCAGATAGGGATGCACCATCTGCCCCTGGATGGGGCCCGGGCGCACGATGGCGATCTCGATGACCAGGTCGTAAAAACAGCGGGGCTTGAGACGCGGCAGCATGCTCATCTGCGCCCGGGACTCGATCTGGAACACGCCCACCGTGTCGCCCCGGGCGATCATTTCGTAGGTGGCCGGATCCTCGGCGGGCACCGTGGCCATGTCCAGAGACATACCCCGGTAGCTGCGAATGAGATTGAAGGCCCGCCGCACAGCGGAGAGCATGCCGAGCGCCAGCACGTCGATCTTGAGCAGACCGAGGGCATCCAGGTCGTCCTTGTCCCACTGGATCACGGTGCGCTCGGCCATGGCGGCGTTCTCGATGGGCACCAGCTTCGAAAGCACGTCCCGGGCGATGACGAAGCCGCCCACGTGCTGGGACAGGTGCCGGGGGAAACCCACCAGTTGCTCCACCAGTGCCACCAGGCGCCTCAGCACCGGGCTGTCCGGATCCAGGCCCGCCTCGCGGATGCGCTCGGCGGCCATGCTTAGCCCGCATTTCTCACCACCGTTCGTAGCGAGGGCGTCGAGGTGCCGCTGTGGGGGGGTGCACGCAGTGGAAGACGGCGCAGGCGTAGCCGACACTACGTCAAGCCGGCTGGAGCGAGTACGCCCCCCCACAGCGCGCAGATCGGCGGCCGCAGTAGAAGGGTGGTGAGATATGCGGGCTATTTCCCACCAGGCGAGGTTTCCCGAGAGCCTCGTCACCTGATCCACAGACAGCCCCAGGGCCTTGCCCACGTCGCGGATGGCGCTGCGTCGGCGGTAGGTGATGAGTGTCGCGGCCAGTGCGGCCCGGTGGCGGCCGTATTTTTCATAGATGTACTGCATCACCTCCTCACGCCGCTCGTGTTCGAAATCCACGTCGATGTCCGGCGGCTCGTTGCGTTCCTTCGAGACGAAGCGCTCGAACAGCATCTCCGAGCGGGCGGGATCCACGGCGGTGATGCCGAGGCAATAGCACACGGCGGAATTGGCGGCGGAACCGCGGCCCTGGCAGAGGATCCCCCGGCCGCGGGCGAAGCGCACGATGTCGTACACAGTCAGGAAGTAAGGGGCGTAGTCCATCTCGCCGATGATGGCCAGTTCATGGGCCACCAGCTCCCGGATCTTCTGCGGCGCGCCGTTCGGCCAGCGCGCGGCCATGCCCTCGCGGGTGAGGCGTTCCAGATATGCCGTGGCCGACTCCCCGGGCGGCACGTCGTCCACCGGGTAGGTGTAGCGCAGTTCGTCCAGGGAAAACCGGCAGCGTCCTGCGACGGCCGCGGACTCGGCCATCCACTCGGGCCGGTACAGCCGCGCCAGGTCCTCCCGGGGGCGCAGGTGCCGCTCGCCGTTGGCGAACAGCCGCGACCCCGCCTCGCAAAGCGGCACCCGATGGCGGATGGCAGTGAGCACGTCCTGCAGGGCGCGGCGCTCGCGCAGGTGCATGTGCACCTCGCCGCTGGCGACAAGCGGCAGGCCGGTGCGGGCCGAGAGGGACTCCAGTTCGGTTCTGCGGGCGGCATCCGTGCCGTCACGATGCAGGCTGATGGCGATCCATGTGCGATCCGGGAAGACGGCCTTCAGAAAGGATGAAGGAGGAAGGATGAAGGATGAATGGCGGGGAGGGGACCACAGGGCCAGCAGGCCGGTTGCGTGGCGGGTCAGGTTGTCGCGGGTCAGGTGATATCGGCCCTTGGCGGCGTTGCGGCGACCCGCGGTGATCAGTTGCGAGAGGTTCTCGTAGCCCTCGAGGTTTTCCGCCAGCAGCACCAGATGCAGCGCATCCTCGGCGCATCCTTCCGGCACCCGTAGGTTGGGGTGAGCGCAGCGAACCCCAACAGGCCCATGCGGGGTCTGCCGCGAATGTTGGGGTTCGCTGCGCTCACCCCAACCTACGGTGGACAGGCGCACCTCGGTGCCGATGATCAGGTGCAGGCCGTGTTCCTTCGCCGCCTGGTGGGCGCGCACTGCGCCGGCCAGCGAGCACTCGTCGGTAATCGCCAGCGCCCGGTAGCCCAGCCCGGCGGCCCGTACCACCAGCTCCTCCGGGTGCGACGCCCCACGCAGGAAGCTGAAACTGGAGATACAGTGAAGCTCGGCGTAGTCGGGAGGCATGGCGGCGGGATGGACTCGAATACTGTTCTTATATACAGTATACGTACGGTGCCGCAACCACCAAGGTTCTTGTGTAACCACGAACCACACGACAGGATTCAAAACATCATTTCTCTCGCGAAGCCGCGAAGCACGCAAAGGAAATCCAAGAAATCTTTTTTGAAATGATCCTTCGGGGGTTCTTGGCGTGCTTCGCGGCTTTGCGAGAGTCATAAAACGTGGAACCATCCTGGCCCCCGTCAGATCGTTCTTGCAGGACCGTTGGTAGTGAAGCACCGCATTTCAGAAACCGTCACGTGCCTCGTGGTAAAAGAACTCCGGCGACAGACTTAGCCTCAAGAGAGAAGATCGATATGCAGATATGGGTGGATGCGGATGCCTGTCCGAAGGTGATCAGGGAGATCCTGTTCCGGGCGGCCGAGCGGGTGAAGGTGCCGGTGATCCTGGTGGCCAACAGCGCCATGCAGGCACCCCGCTCCCGATGGGTGCGCACCCTGCAGGTCTCCGCCGGTTTCGATGTGGCGGACAACGAGATCGTTCGCCGGCTGGAAGCGGGTGACCTGGTCATCACCGCGGACATCCCGCTGGCCTGGGAAGTGCTGGAGAAGGGCGGCCATGCGCTCAACCCCCGGGGGGAACGCTACACGCGGGACACCATCCGTGAGCGGCTGGGCATGCGTGACTTCATGGAAACCCTGCGGGCCAGCGGCGTGAATACGGGCGGCCCCGCCACCCTCAGCCAGAAGGACCGACAGGCGTTCGCCAATCAACTGGACCGGTTCCTGACTGCGGCGGGACGCTGATGGCCCCCGATAAACGCGTGCCAATATATAGAAGCAATATCATGAATATGCAGTAACCTATTATGCAAAAAAGAATAATCAGATTGAAACGATAGGCTGTTACTGTACTGATCAGGGCCGATACAGCGGTGGGTGGCGTCCGCGCACAACATCGTTGAGTCAGGTGTCGGTCAGCCTTACACTTTGTGACGACCATCACACACCCTTCATGCAGGGCTTCCCAACGGGGCGCGGCGATCGACAGCCGGTCCCAGGGTCGCCGACGGCGGGCTCGTGGGCAAACAAATACAACGCATGAGGCAGGCACTCGTCCAGTTGATCTTTTCCCGCCACCGGCGCCCCAGTGTCGCATTGGTGCGTCGCAGTGTGCTCGTGACGTTGTTTCTACTCGGCGTGTACGTGGCGCTGAGCCTCACCTACCTCACTTCGCTGCAATCCGCCATGACGGAGGTGTCCGAGGTCCATAACCGCAAGGTGGAGATCATCCATCAGATGTCCAATATCGTTCAGGCCCGCTCCCTGTACCTGTACACCGTGGCCCTGAACGAGGATCCCTGGTTTCGCGACGACCAGTACATGGCGTTCCGTGATGTTGCGGTGGATTTCATCGATCTGCGGGAGCGACTCCGGGCGCTGGGGCTCACGTCCAATGAGGCGCAGTTGCTGGACCAGGCACTGGGCATCATTCGCGTGACCGCGCCGCTGCAGGAGGACATCATGCAGCGCATCCTCGGTGGTGAGGACACGGCGAAGGTGCATGCCGACATCATCGAGAAGGACCTGCCCCTGGAGTTGGAGCTCCTGTCCCTGTTCGATGCACTCGGAGAGCAGGTTCGGGATCGCGCACACGAGGCGCGGCTCGCTTCCGAGAACCGGTATCACATGGCGTTGAGGGTCCTGTCCGTGGTGACCCTGCTGATTGTCCTGTCGATGCTACTCGGCGCGGCGCGTGTCGTGCAGCGGCTCGGTCTCATCGAAGGCTCCCTCCATCAGGAAAAGGAACTGGCCGTCGGCACCCTCAACAACATCGCCGATGGCGTGATCGTCACCGACGCCTCCGGAACGATCCTGTCCATGAACCGTCCGGCCGAGCAGATGACCGGCATAAGTGCGGGCGACGCGCAGGGGCGGCCCATCGAGTCCGTTTACCGGCCGGCACACCCTTCGGGCGAATCCTGTCTGTCGCCGAGCATGTTCGCTGCGCTGCTCAGCGGCCCGGCCAACCGGGCCTTCCGGCCCCAGCGCCTCGTCAATGCGTCCGGCGCAACGCACCACGTGGAGGAGACCGTCTCGCCCATCGTGGATGCGGCCGGAGAAGCGGTGCGGGTGAGTTACATCTTCCGTGATATCGGTGCCGACATGGCGCGCCTGGAGCAGATGTCCTGGGAGGCGAGTCACGATCACCTCACCGGCGCCCTGAACCGACGGGCCTTCGAGATGGAACTCCGGCAGGTTCTCGCGTCCGCGCGTCAGGGCGCCTCCCACACCCTGGTCTACCTCGACCTCGACGATTTCAAGGTGTTGAACGATACCTTCGGCCACCCGGCCGGAGACGCCTACCTCATCGAACTGGCCAGGACAATGAACAGCCGCATTCGCCGCCATGACAGGCTTGCCCGCCTGGGTGGCGACGAGTTCGTGGTGCTGCTGCGCGATTGCAGCGTCGAAGATGCCGATACCATCATCAGGGACCTGTTCGAAGGCATTTCAAGTATCGATTTTGTCTTCGACGGCCGGCGTGTACCCAATCCAGGCGCGAGTATCGGAGTGCTGGCCGTCTCCCCGGAACACCCCGATGCCGAAAGCATCATGCGCAAGGTGGACGAGGCCTGCTACCAGGCCAAGCGCACAGGCAAGAACCGGATCTGCGTCGCCCAATGACCTGAATCCGCGCCCGCGCGGGTGCTGATATGATCATATGATACGCGCCGCGCCGGGGACCGATCCTTGGAAGCCTACAGCCTGACCGAGATCGTGGTGGTGATCGCCGTGGCGGTCATCGCGGGCGTGGTACACGGAATCTTCGGTCTGGGTTATCCGCTGATCGCAACGCCGCTGCTGGCCCTGGTCACGGATGTGAAGACCGCCATCCTGCTGACACTGGCTCCCAACATCGCCGTCAATGCCTGGAGCATGCTCCGGGGCGGCAACTGGGGCGCGAGCCTCGGGCGTTTCTGGCATGTGGCGGCCTGGATGCTGGCCGGCTCCGTGCTCGGCACGCTGCTGCTGGTCTGGCTGGACCCCAATCCCTTTCGCCTTCTCCTGGCACTGACGGTGGTCTTCTACCTGGTCAGCGATCACATTTCGAGACTCGACTTCAGCATTATCCGCAGACACCCGACCCGCAGCGGCAGCGTCGCGGGGCTGACCGGCGGCCTGCTGGGCGGTACGGTCAACGTGGGCGGCCCGGTCCTCATGATCTATTTCCTGGAGATGCGAGTGGCGCCCCTGGTGGTGGTCCAGGCCATGAATCTCGCGTTCCTGGTGGGCAAGGGGGCCCAGGCCGCCACCTTCAGCATGCTGGGCATGATCGGCGTTCCGCTGTTGCTGCTGTCCATCCCGGTGGCGATCCTGGCCCTGGCGGGCCTGCGCGCCGGCATGTGGATACGGGAGCGGGTGAGCGCGGATGCCTACCGGTCGTGGCTTCGGGGCGCACTGTGGGTCCTCAGCGGCATGCTCGTCGTGCAGTTCCTGCTGCACCTGGGCGGTTGAACCGGTAACGAGGCGACGCGAATGAAGATGCTCTGGTGGTTGGTACCCCTGGCGTTGGTGCTTGGCGCGGTGTTCGTTCTGGGTCGCTGGCCCATGATCAACGATGTACTCACGGGACACACGCCCGAGTATCCCGACATACAGCCACAGCATCTGAGGGCTGAACCGGGGGCCGTGTTCGAGGCCGCGCTCACGGTGGCACGGGATGCCGGCTGGGAGATCGTGGAGACCGACGCGGCGAAGGGCCGGATCGAGGCGGTGGCCACCACCCGCTTTCTGCGCTTCCGGGATGACGTGACCATCCTCATCGAGCCGGCGGGACAGGGCGGCAGCCGCGTGGACATCCGTTCCCGCTCCCGCGTGGGACGCAGCGACCTCGGCGCCAATGCACGAAGGATCCGGTCGTTTCAGGAAAAGCTGCTGAAGTTGCAAACGTGAATCTGCACAACTGGAAATGATGTGGGAATTGGGAATTGGGAATTGGGAAGTGTGAATGGGGAAGTGGGAAGCGGGAAGGCCTCCTCCCTGGCCCTCCCCCGCAAGCGGGGGAGGGGATTGCGGGGCTAGGGAGCTGGGTTATCCCTCTACCTCAGGGAGAGGGCGTGGTGAGGGTGGTTTGGTTTTATTCCGGGTGGTCTTATTCCCACTTCCCCATTCACACTTCCCACTTTTCCTGTATACTGCGCCTCACCGAACGCCCCGCCCGTCAGCGTCCGCTTACCTGATCTTCTCAAACCCCGGATTTCGTCTTCCCGGATGGGCGCCCCTCCAAATGTGAGCGGCGGGTCGTCGTTGGAGTAACTCCTGAATGTCTTCTGTTTCCCGTTTTGCCGACCTCGGGTTGGCCGATCCCCTTTTGCGTGCCATTTCCGAAGCCGGTTATGAAACGCCCACGCCCATTCAGTCCCAGGCGATTCCGCTGGTGCTGGAAGGCCGGGACCTCCTGGCAGCGGCACAGACCGGCACGGGCAAGACCGCCGGTTTCACCCTGCCGATCCTGCACCTGCTGTCGTCGCGTTCCGCGCAGCGCTCCGGTGCGGGCCGTCCCCGCTGCCTGGTGCTGACCCCCACGCGGGAACTGGCCGCGCAGGTGCACGATTCCGTGCTGACCTACGGCAGGCACCTGAAGCTGCGTTCCACGGCCATCTTCGGGGGTGTCAATATCAATCCCCAGTTCCGTACGCTGCGCGGCCAGATCGACATCGTCGTCGCCACGCCCGGGCGCCTGCTCGATCACGTGGGCCAGAAGACGGTTGATCTCTCGGGTGTGGAGATCCTGGTGCTGGACGAGGCCGATCGCATGCTGGACATGGGCTTCATCCCGGACATCCGTCGCATCCTCGGGCTGCTGCCCGCCACACGCCAGAGCCTGTTGTTCTCGGCCACCTTCTCCGACGAGATCCGGGCCCTCGCGGGCGGCATGCTCAACGATCCCGCCCGGGTGGAGGTGGCTGCGCGCAACACCGCCTCGGAGCTGGTACAGCAGCACGTGCACCTGGTGCACACGCACCAGAAGCGCGACCTGCTTAGCCATCTGATCAGGGAAAACCGCTGGGACCAGGTGCTGGTGTTCACCCGCACCAAGCACGGCGCCAACAAGCTGGCCGAAAAGCTGTCGAAGGACGGCATCCCGGCCGCGGCCATTCACGGCAACAAGAGCCAGGCGCAGCGCACCAAGGCGCTGCACCAGTTCAAGTCGGGTCGGGTCCCGGTCCTGGTGGCCACGGACATCGCCGCCCGAGGCCTGGACATCGATCAGCTGCCCCAGGTGGTGAACTTCGAACTGCCCAACGTGCCCGAGGACTACGTGCACCGCATCGGCCGCACCGGACGGGCGGGCAGTGCCGGCGCCGCCCTGTCGCTGGTGGACGGAGAGGAGATGCGCCTGCTGTCGGGCATCGAGCGTCTGCTCCGCCGCCCCATCGAGCGGATCGAGACCGACGGCTTCGATGCGCCGCCGCCGGCCAATGATTCCCCGAATCGTTCCGCGCGCGGCTTCCGTCCCGCCGGCAACGGCGCACGCAGGAATCAGCCCCGTAACGGTCGCCCGCGCAGCGCGTCAAACGGCGCCGGTCGCCCGGGCCGGAGCAAGAACGGCAATGTACGCACGGGATCGGGCCAGGGCCGGGGCAACCGGATCTGAGATCCGGCACCATTGCCCTGCCAGTGCGTACGTGAGATAAAGTCACACATGACCTGACACGCGCAGGTCCCTGGATGACGGTTTGGACACAGGCGGCCCGCGCTCGCGCGGGCCGTTGTGCGTTTGCGGTTTTCGCAGGAGCCTTACAGCCATGACACAGCAACCCCCGATCACGGTCTCATCCCTGGACCTCGAACGCCTCGAGCAGCTGCTCGACGGGCTGCCGCGCGATGCCCAGGCCGCCCATCAGGCGCTGCGTGAGGAACTCAACCGCGCCAACGTGGTGGAGTCGGACAAGATCCCGCCCTCGGTGGTCACCATGAACTCGACCGTGCGTTTCCGCGTGGAACCTGAAGGCAACGAATTCGAGCGCACCCTCGTGTATCCGTCGGGTATGGACGGCAGCCCCGAGAGGATCTCCGTGCTGGCCCCTATCGGCAGCGCCCTGCTGGGCCTGTCCGTGGGCGACAGCATTGCCTGGCCCTCACCGCGGGGAGGCGACATGACCGTGCGCATCATGGAGATCCTCTACCAGCCGGAGGCGGCGGGCGAGATGCATCGTTGAGCGCTGGTGTCTGTGTATGTATCGGTGATTGACGCGGAGGTCGCAGAGACGCAGAGGACGCAAAGATTTTGTAACAAATGACTCTGCGCTCTCTGCGACCTCCGCGTCACGTCCGGAAATCAGGTTGTGGCACCGGCGTGCGTCATGCAGTAAAACCTTCGTGTCCCTCGTCACGTGCCTCTTGACTGTGGAACCTTCATGCAAACCAACGTCGGCATTCTGATCTTCGAGAATGTGGAGGTGCTGGATTTCTGCGGCCCTTACGAGGTGTTTGTCACCACGCGCCTTGACGAATCACGCAGGCGTGAAACCGAGGCGCCCTACAAGGTGAGTCTGCTTGCCGCCACGGCGGAGCCGGTCACCTGCTCCGGCGGGATGCGGGTGCTGCCCACCCATACGCTGGCGGATGCGCCGGCCCAGGACATCCTGGTGGTACCCGGCGGCTGGGGTGTGCGGGCACTGCTGGACGATGCGCCGCTGATGGAATGGTTGCGGGAACAGGCTGGACAGGTGAAGACCCTGGCGTCGGTGTGCACGGGTTCCCTGCTGCTGGCCTCCGCCGGTCTGCTGGACGGCAGGGAGGCCACCACCCATTGGCGATCGCTGCCGCTCATGAAGGAGCGCTTTCCGCAGGTGGGCGTTCACGAGGACGTGCACGTGGTGGAAGACGGCAACATCATCAGCTCCGCGGGCATCTCCGCCGGCATGGACCTGGCACTCAGGATCGTGGCCCGCGACCACGGCGACGAAGTCGCCGCCAACGCCGCCCGCAACATGGAATATCCGTGGCCTTCTGATAATCGGCGGCGGGTTGTTTTTTGAAGGTCAAAAGCTTTGACGCAGAGGCGCAAAGACGCAAAGGAACGCAAAGAAAATTCTTGAGCTATTGCTGTTAAGCCCCTTCCAACCGTGTTGCAAAGTTCAGGTGTCATGGCCTGAATAGGCCCCAATGCTTTCATCTCGCAAAGAACGCGAAGATCGCAGAGAAAACAGAAGAACAAAACGAATTTCTTTGCGTTCCTTTGCGTCTTTGCGCCTTCGCGTTGAAATTTTTTCAGTAGGGCTACCCGAACACCCCGCACAAGCGAACCGAGTCTGTGCCGTGTTCGCGGTAGAGCCACCAGCGTACGCCGTGGCGGTCTTCGGCGGTGTAGTAGTCACGGCGTTCTCCGCCGCCGTCCCACCAGCCGGTTTCGATGCGTTCCGGGCCGTGCACACGGCGAAGGGAAGGCGGGCAGGGCAGGGAATGTTCAAGCAGCCACAGGGGCCGCGGACCATATCCGGGGGGAGCAATACTCACCGATGCTGAATCGGCCGGGTCCGTACGCGCCCAGGCCCGGGCGGGGCGGTGATCGTCGCGCAGGGCGAGACCGAACACCGCATCCCGGCCCAGCCGGGCGCGCAGGCGGTCCAGCAGGGACTGCCGGGCATCCGCCTGCGCTTCGACATCCGGCAGCAGGGCGGTATCCCGGTGGGGCAGGGGCAGGAAGGCGCCGGCTTGCAGTTCCAGACCCGTCACGTCCGCATCGAGGCACTGCCGGGACAGGCGTTCCATGCACAGCGCCAGCAGATGATCCGGGTCGCGTCCGGGGGCCGCGAGGCCCAGGTTCACGTGCGTGGCCGGACGCCGGGCGTGGAGCAGTCGAAGGTCCAGGGACTGTACCGCCATGCCGCGTCCGCGCAGCACGCCCGCCAGTTCACGCAGCAGGCGCTGCAGGGGTGTGCGCAGCATGGCCTGGTCGTGCGTCTCCACGGGCAGCCACAGCCGGCGCTCGAAAGAGGGCGGCGGTTCGAAGCGCGGCCGCGGATCCGGCAGGTATCCCGTGAGGCGATCCAGGTAAGCCGGCAGCCACGCACCCAGGCGCCGGGCCAGCCCGTCCCGCGGCAGACGCCACAGGGCGCCGAGGGTGTTCACGCCCATGCCGCGCAGGCGCTGCACCACGGCCTCGGGCCACTCCAGCGCCTCCACCGGCAGTTCCCGGATCAGGGCAGCCAGGGTGTCCGTATCCCGGGCCGGTTCGGCAATGCCGGAGCGGGCCAGCAGGCGGGCCCCGAGGGGCGTGACTGCAAGCCCCGTACGGGCGTGATGGTCCAGTGTTTCGAGATCGGCGAGGATGCGCCGGCGCAGACGCTTCATGCCGCCGAACAGCCGCAGGCTGCGGCCCACCTCCAGCAGCAGCACGTGACCTTCCTCCACCGCCACGTGGTCCGTGTACTGCAACCCCCAAGCGGCGAGGGTATGCAAAGCGGCGTGCTCGGCCGCCGTGTCCCGCTGACGCACGCGCAGTTCCGCGCACAGCCCCAGTGCATCGCCCAGAGGCGTACCGGGGCGGATGCCCGAACCCCGCGCTCCCCGGCTGGCCGCATGCACCAGTTGACGGCCGCGCACCGTCTGGCACACCACCAGCGGCATGGGTGCCGCATCCTCCTGCGCGATCATTTCCAGAGCCAGATGGGGAAAGTACAGCGCCAGCCACAGGCTGCCGGGCCGGTTTCGCGCGCGGGGCAAAGGCGTATCGGCCGGTACAGCAACTCGCACCGGCGCCGGATCGAGCCCCGGCAGGCTGTGCTGTCTTGTTCGCGCAAGCGGTTTCATGGGGTGTTTGGGTGAAACTCAGAAAACCTCGACGCAGAGGCGCAAAGACGCAAAGGAACGCAAAGCAATTCGTTTTGTTCTCCTGTTTTCTCTGCGATCTTCGCGTTCTCTGCGAGATGAAAGCATTGGGGCCTGTCAGGCCATGACACCTGAACTTTGCAACATGGTTGGAAGAGACTTAATAACAAATAGCTCATGAATCTTCTTTGCGTTCCTTTGCGTCTTCGCGTCTTTGCGTCAAAGCTTTTGACTTTCATTTGCCGACCCCGCCCACAACCCGCGGCACCACAACCACCGAACCCCCCCAGCCGCGGCGGCGCTTGAGGATGCGGATATTCAGCCCGGCATCCGCCGGTGAGAGCAGCAGGCGCACCGTGGCCGGGGAGGCATGAGCAGCCTGGCGGGTCTCCCGGTAGAGGAAGCCGGTGGCGCGGCCTCGTTCCGCGGCCAGTTGCAGGCGGCGCAGGGCGCGGGTGTCCGCCCGGCCCGGCCAGGCCAGGGCCACGCCGCAGGCGCCGCTGCCGAGTGCCTGTTCCAGGGCCCACAGGGTTTCGGCATCGTCCTGCGTGGTGATCACCAGCACCCGCTCCAGACACACCCCGGCCTGTGCCAGGGCGGGGGCATAGGGAATGTGGGGCGGGGCGACGAAGGCGATGTGACAGCCCGCGTCCGTCTGTGCCGCCAGCAACGGCAACAACAGGGTGACTTCGCCGATACCGTGCAGGTCGGTGAGCAGTTCCACCAGAACGCCCCGGGGCCAGCCGCCGCCCAGGGCGTCATCCAGGGCGGCATGGCCCGTGGGCAGAGCGTCGCCACCCGGGAGTGGCGTGCCGCCACGCCAGATATCGCGGCGCCGGAGCAGGATGTCCAGGGACGCGTCGCCGCCGGTCGCATCCCGGGTGTCGGTATCCGCTTCCATGACGGCTTATTTCGGGCGGTTGCGAATCACGCCCACGCCGATGCCTTCGATCACCAGCGGCTCGTGGCGCAGGTCCACGGTGATGGGTTCGAACTCCGGGTTTTCCGGCAGCAGGGTCACCCGGTTGCCCCGGCGGCGGAAGCGCTTCACCGTCACTTCGTCCTCGAGGCGCGCCACCACGATCTGGCCGTTGCGCACCTCGGGCGTGCGGTGCACCGCCAGCAGGTCTCCGTCCAGGATGCCCGCGTCCTTCATGCTCATGCCTCGCACCCGCAGCAGGTAGTCCGGCGCCGGGGTGAACAGGCGCGGGTCGATACTGTAATGATCCTCGATGTGCTGCTCCGCCAGGATGGGTTGCCCCGCCGCCACCCGCCCCACCAGGGGCAGACCGCCGCCGTCGCGCAGCCGGATGCCCCGGGAAGCACCCGAACGCAGTTCGATCGCCCCCTTGCGTGCCAGGGCCTGAAGATGGGCCTGGGCGGCATTGGGGGAGCGAAACCCGAAGGCCCGCATGATCTCCTCCCGGGTAGGCGGCATGCCGCTCTCGCCCAGGGTGTCGCGGATGAATTGCAGAATCTCGGCCTGTCGGGGGGTGAGGGGGTCCATGGGAACACCATGACGGATAACTGTATTTAATTACAGTAGTCGGGATTCGGGGGGAAGGCAAGGATGAAGTTCGAAGTGGGAATTGGGAAGTGCGAACGAAAACCACCCTCACCCCGGCCCTCTCCCTGAGGGCGAGGGAGTGAAGACCCCCTCCCCCGCATCGCGGGGGAGGGCTGGGGAGGGGGCCTTCCCACTTCCCAATTCCCAATTCACACTTCCTACTTCATTCCCCCTTCCCAATTCTCACTTCGTACTTTCAAAAACCTTCCTCAGCAGTTCGGTGGTGCGCTTCGCCGGATCCCGGCGGATGGCGGCTTCCTCGATGGCCAGGTAGTGGAACACACCGTCCAGGGCACGGCTGACGACGTGGCCCGTGAGGTCGCTCTCGATCTCCGGCAGAAAGGGGATGCTGTGGTAGCGGCGCAGCAGATCGTCGTGGACCCGGACCGCGCCGGCTTCGGACAGGGTGTCGTCCACGATGGGGCGCATCTCGGCAGCCAGCGGTGTCGACATGCGCGACTGGAAATAGCGAGTGGCGGCATCGTCGGGGCCGCGCAGGATGCCCTCGGCATCCTCCAGGGTCATGTCCCGGATGGCGTCCAGGAACAGCGCCTTCGCCCGGGGCGCCGCCGCCTCGGCGGCCCGGTTCATGCGCACTTCCAGGTCATCCAGCATGCCGCTCATGCCCACCCGTGCCAGGGTGTCGCGCACCCGTTCTAGATCCCGGGGCAGCGGTATGCGGATGGCCGGATCCGCGAGAAATCCGTCCGTCCGCCCCACCTGGCTCACCACGTTGTCGGTGCCGACGCGAAGCGCCTCACGCAACCCGTCGGCGATCTCGGCACGGGTCAGCGATGAGGCGGTACGACCCCCTGTCAGGTCCCGCAACAGTTCCTGCCCCCGCTGCCACCAGTTGCCCTGGGCCTGTGTGGGGACCAGCAGGGCGAACGAAAGGATGAGCATCTGGCGTCGGTTCATCAGGGGCATCCGGGGATGGGTGTGCCGACAGTATGGGGTGAGAAGTAAGAAGTGTGAATTGGGAAGTGGGAAGGCCCCCTCCCCAACCCTCCCCCGCGATGCGGGGGAGGGGGTCTTCACTCCCTCGCCCTCAGGGAGAGGGCCGGGGTGAGGGTGGTTTTATTCCCACTTCCCAATTCACACTTCCTACTTCATGTCCCCCTTCCAATACGGCGGATCCCCGAAGCTCGCTGCCAGGTGATCCACCAGGGCCCGAACCTTGGCGGGCAGGTGGCGGTTCTGGGGGAACACCGCGTACACGGCGGACTCGGGAAGCTCGGCGTCCAGCCTGACCACCTGCAGATGTCCGTCCTCGAGCGCCTGCCACACGATGAAGTCCGGGATCACGGCGATCCCCAGGCCGGCGATGGCGGCGTCGCGCATGGCATCACCGTTGTTCACGCGCATGGCCACGTTGAAATGACCGGTCACCCAGCCGCCGTCACGCCTGAAACGCAGCTGGTCGTTGGGATGGACATTGGAGTAGAGAATGCCCCGGTGCCGTGACAGGTCCTCAACATGTGCCGGAAGTCCGTGGGCCCGGGCATATTCGGGGCTCGCCACCAGTACGTTGCGGGTCGAGACAAGACGCCGGGCCACCAGCGTGGAATCCGGCAACTGCCCGATGCGAATTGCCATGTCATAGCCTTCGCCCACCAGGTCTACCATGCGGTCATTCAGGTCCAGATCCAGCCGGATGCCCGGGTGTTCCCTGAGGAACGGGAAGAGTGCGGGCCCCAGGTGCAGCAGGCCGAAACTCATGGGGGCGGCCACCCGCAACGGTCCCCGGAGTTCGTGGCCTTCCTCGGCGAGCAGCGAGACCGCTTCGTCCAGTTCCCCGAGCATGCGTGCGCAGAAGCGGTGAAAGGTCTGGCCCTGTTCGGTGAGCGACAGGCGCCTTGACGAGCGCTGCATCAGGCGTGCGCCGACCGCGTCCTCCAGCTCCGAGAGCCTGTGGCTGACCACCGACTTGGCCACACCCAGGCGGCGCGCGGCGGCTGTGATGGAGCCGGCCTCCACGATGGCGACGAAGGTTCGTATGCCTTCCAGTTTCATGTCAAATGTACGGAAAGAGCGAACACAGGTTTCGATTCTGGGCGCTTATTTCACGATTTTGCAACACATAGACTGGGAGCGTATCCATGACAACCTGATCCGGAGGCACTCCCATGAGCACCAAGGTCCTGATTCTCTATTACTCCACGTGGGGTCACGTGGAGCAGATGGCCCGGGCCGTGGCCGAAGGCGTGCGCGAAGTCCAGGGTGCGGAGGCAGTTCTCAAGCGCGTGCCGGAACTCATGCCCGAGGATGTGGCGAAGAAGGCCGGCGCCAAGCTTGACCAGGATGCACCCGTGGCCGAACCGGCCGAACTGGCGGATTACGATGCCATCATCATCGGCACACCCACCCGCTACGGCCGGATGGCCGCACAGATGGCGAATTTCCTGGACCAGACCGGGCAACTGTGGTTTCAGGACAAGCTGGTGGGCAAGGTCGGCAGCGTGTTCGGCTCCACGGCCAGCCAGCATGGCGGGCAGGAGACGACCCTTGTCTCCACCATCGTCAACCTGCTGCACCTGGGCATGACCATCGTGGGCCTGCCGTACTCCGAGAAGCGCCAGCTCACCCTGGACGAGATCACCGGCGGCACCCCCTACGGCGCCACCACGCTCGCCGCCGGTGACGGCAGCCGCCAGCCCTCGGACAACGAACTGGCCATGGCCCGCACCCAGGGCCGCCACGTGGCGGAAGTGGCCACGGCACAGAGGCTGGGCAAGGCGCAGATGAGTTAGGCGTGAGGCGTTAGGGGTGCGGCGCGAGGAATGGGGGTGCCGTGTGAACCCACCAAACGCCTGACGCCTCACCCCTTACACCTCTCATTGCAGGAGAAGCGTATCTGTAGGTCGCCCTTCAGGGCGACAGCCGTGGTGAAGTCAGGCCCCGCTTGTCGGGCTGAAGCCCGACCTACAGGCAGGCGAGACAGGCCCGGAGACTCTAATCATTCGCGATCCCTGGTGCAATGTCCGGGGCTAGCTCGATAAGGCGCAGCCGCATCCGGCACACCGGGATGAGGCATGGCGGATGCGCTTCGCTTATCCGCCCTACGTCTCTGAGGCTGGGTTTGTCCCGTCTACCCGTCAGTAGCCTTGGTCTCCTAACCACTTGAGACCTGCCACTTCTTGCTAGACTGTGCGCTCGCGAAACCCAGTGCACGGTCCCATGCTCCCCATTTCCAACAAGGTCTCCATCCCGGAGAACGAGATCGACATCAGTGCCATCCGCGCCCAGGGGGCGGGCGGCCAGAACGTCAACAAGGTGGCCAGCGCCGTTCACCTGCGCTTCGATATCCCGGGTTCCTCTCTGCCCGATTTCTACAAGACGCGCCTGCTTGCATTGCGTGACCGGAGAATCACGTCCGACGGTGTGGTAGTGATCAAGGCGCAGCGCTTCCGGACACTGGAAAAGAACCGCGAGGATGCCCTGGCGCGCCTCGCGGAGCTCGTGCGCAGCGTCGCGGTGGTGCCAAAGGCCCGCAAGGCGACACGCCCGAGTCTGACGGCAAAGCGCAGGCGGGTGGATGAGAAGACGCGCCGGGGCCGGACGAAGGCGTTGCGCGGCAAGGTGCCGATTCAATGAGGACGCGCAGGGACAGCGAATACCGGGGCGGACCGGTCAACTGGCGCATCATCCTGAGCCTCATTCCGTTTCTCTTGGAGTTCCGGGGCAGGGTGTTCCTTGCTCTGGGCCTGCTGGCGCTGGCCAAGCTGGCGGGTGTCACGGTACCGGTGGCCCTCAAGTTCATCGTGGATCATTTCGAGACGCGGGAGGAGGCGCTGGTGGCGATCCCGCTGGCGCTGCTGCTCGGTTACGGTGCGCTGCGTTTTGCATCCGTATTCTTCGGCGAGCTTCGTGACGCAGTGTTTGCCCGCGTTGCGGAGCGTGCCATGCGTCGTGTCTCGTTGCGCGTGTTCGAACACCTGCATCAACTGGATCTCGGTTTCCATCTCTCCCGGCAGACCGGCGGATTGGCCCGGGACATTGAGCGCGGCACCACCGGGATCAGCTTCCTGCTGCGCTTCATGCTGTTCAACATCGTGCCGACGCTTCTGGAGATCGGCATGATCGCCGTGATCCTGCTCGTGGCCTTCGATGCCAGCTTTGCGCTGACGGTTCTCGCCGCGGTGGGCGTCTACGTGATGTTCTCCATCTACGTGACCGAATGGCGCAACCGTTTCGTGCGTGAAAGCAACATCATGGACAACCGCTCCAACACGCGCGCCATGGACAGCCTGCTCAATTACGAGACGGTCAAGTATTTCGGCAATGAGACCTACGAGGCGCGGGAATACGATCGCAACCTTGTTGCGTGGGAAGAGGCGCGCATGAAGAACCGCCTGTCGCTGGCCGGTCTGAACTCCGGACAGGCGTTCATCATCGCGGCCTCGATCACCGTGATGATGATCATGGCCGCCAGACAGGTGGCCGCAGGGCAGATGACCCTCGGCGACCTGGTCATGATCAACGCCTACATGATCCAGCTGTTCATGCCGCTGAACTTCCTGGGTTTCGTGTACCGTGAGATCCGCGAGGCGCTGACCAACATCGAGCGTCTGTTCAGGCTCATGTACCAGCCGGCGAAGGTCGTCGACGCGCCCGATGCGGTGGAACTGCAACCGGACGGTGGCGCGATCCGGTTCGAGCATGTCAGCTATGCCTATACCGACGACCGCCCCATCCTGAAAGACGTCAGTTTCGAGATTCCGGCGGGCGAGAAGCTGGCCATCGTGGGGCCGAGTGGTGCGGGCAAGTCCACCATCGCACGGCTGCTCTTCAGGTTCTACGACGTGACGGACGGAGAGATCACGATCAACGGGCAGGACATCCGCCGGGTGACCCAGGACAGCCTGCGACGGGCGATCGGTGTGGTGCCCCAGGATACGGTGCTGTTCAACGACACGATTCGCTACAACATCGCCTATGGTCGTCCGGATGCCACTGACGCGGAGATCGAAAGGGCAGTCAGCATGGCGCATCTCGACGGGTTTATCGCCTCCCTGCCACAGGGACTGGAGACCCAGGTGGGCGAACGGGGCCTGAAGCTCTCGGGGGGCGAGAAACAGCGCATCGCGATTGCCCGGGTGCTGCTCAAGGATCCACCCATTCTGGTACTGGACGAGGCCACGTCATCGCTGGATTCACGGGCGGAAAAGGCGATCCTGGAAGCCCTGAACGAGGTGGCCGAACGGCGCACCACCCTGGCGATCGCCCATCGATTGTCCACCATCGTGGATGCCGACCGGATCATTGTGCTGGATCAGGGGCGCATCGTGGAGGAGGGCAGTCATCCGCAGTTGCTGGCCCGCGGGGGCATGTACGCCCAGCTATGGACCCACCAGCTGCAGGAACAGGCGCGGTCGCTCGAAGCGCCTGCCTGAATTGCGTCCGGTGACAGGCGCTTCGGAAGATTTCAGTGGATCGTGCGCGGACGGCCCCACTGCTCATGGTACCGGGACACCACTTCGCGCACCTGCGCTGGATAGTCCAGCGCCTCCATCTGCTCCATGCCCTGGCGAAAGAACTCGGGTGCTTCCTCGGGCAGGTAATGGATCAGGGTATCGTAGGCATGTTCCATGAGTGCCGGCTGGTGGCTGCGCGTGGCGATGATGCTGAAGTTCAGCAGCAGAATGCGCCAGGGCCTCATGGGATCCGACTTCTCGACATCCTGTCTCAACTGCTCATCCACGTGTTCCACGATCTCTGCCGTCACCCGGAACAGCTCCTCGAGGATCGCCGGTTCACTGGTGCGATTCGCCCGGTCGGCGATGGCGGTGACCACCGGCTGTAGAATGCGCAACTCCCCGCCATTACGGGCAATCCAGACAGCCAGCGGAAACGTAAGCTCCCT
The DNA here is from genome assembly GCF_002000365.1 of Thioalkalivibrio denitrificans. GTDB lineage: Bacteria > Pseudomonadota > Gammaproteobacteria > Ectothiorhodospirales > Ectothiorhodospiraceae > Thioalkalivibrio_A > Thioalkalivibrio_A denitrificans. The sequence continues at coordinate 77,706 of NZ_MVBK01000060.1, forward strand.
GAGGGTTTCGGACTGGCGTTCCAGCCCGAGCTGTGCTGCGTGGACTGCGAGTTCGTTGAGCAACTGGACACCGAACTCACCCAGTTCCGTCAGCTCCCGTTCATCCAGGGTCGGCGGGGCGTCGGGTGCGTTTTCCAGGTCACCCTGGTGTTCCTCGATACGCCTGTATAACTCCAGCAGCTGCTCCATGGCATCCACCAGCATGGCGGGTGTCTGATGCTGTTCCGCTGCCGCACGGGGATCGGACAGATCCTCGTATGCCTCCACCACATCGCGCGATACCTGGGAGAAGGTTTCGTGCAGGTAGCTGACGTCGAATGGCGGAAGGTGCATGGCTCGAGTTCCGAATGCTTTGGGCGACCGGCCGCCTCAGTGCAATGTCCGGCTTAGGGCACACCGGCGCCGCACGCCGGTGTGCCTGCGAACGTCAGCCGCGGGGTACCCAGGCGGTGCACCAGCCGTTGGCTGATACCAGGTGGCCCGGGAAGGCCGAACACGGACCCCAGTCCGCGGCGTCCGGATCCGTGTAGAGCTGACAGTTGGCACACTTCTGGCCTTCCTCGTAATCCGCGTGGTCCACATCGGCTACGTCATGCCGATAATGCAGAGCCTGTGCCTGCGGATTGTCCTCGCTCAGGCGTTCCTTGGCGAACGCCGGAGAGAAAATCAGCGGGGCGGCCGGCACGGCTGCCAGGCTCGCGATACCTGCGCGCAGCAGGCGGCGACGCGTGAGGTTCGTTTTGCGATCATGCATGGCGATCCTCCTTTCGTGTGTCATGAGTGCACAACTACCCTAACAACTGTTTCGTCCGTCATTCAAAGATGCCCCGGCAAACTGAGATGCATTACCGGCGAAAATGTCCGGAACGCACCGGTTTCCCCAACAAAACCGCAAGGGCATCAGGGTAAAGGCTTGCCGACAAAACGGATTCGTGGGCTTCATGGTGAAAGGCACCCAAATCTCAGCCCTTCACACACACCAGGGGCTCAACGCGGGCCACAAGGCGGGCCAGTCCCGCGTCATGAGTGGCCTGCACCACCTGGCTCACGTCCTTGTAGGCACCCGGCGCCTCCTCGGCCACGCCGCGCAGGCTGGGGCTTCGGATCAGAATGCCGCGCGCGGCCAGTTCGTCCACCAGAGCACGACCACGCCATTGGCGCGTGGCCTGGTGTCGGCTCATGGCGCGCCCGGCGCCGTGACAGGCCGAGTTGAAGGACAGGCGCTCACCTTCATTCGTACCTGCCAGGATGTAGGAAGCCGTGCCCATGGAACCGCCGATGAGCACCGGCTGGCCCACGTCGCGCAGGCTCACTGGAAGCTCCGGGTGTCCAGGGCCGAAGGCACGGGTAGCGCCCTTTCGATGCACATAAAGCTCACGGGGTTGCCCGTCGATGCCGTGGGTCTCCACCTTGCAGGTGTTGTGGGAGACGTCGTAGAGCAGATCCAGGCGGGCCTCGGGCAGGACCTTCGCGAACACGCCCCGGGTGAGATGGGTGATGATCTGGCGATTGGCCAGTGCGCAGTTGATGGCCGAACGCATGGCGCCGAGATAACGCTGGCCCAGCTCCGAACGAATCGGCGCGCAGGCCAGTTCCCGGTCCGGAAGGTCGATGCCGTGGCGAGTGGCGGAGACCGCCATCTCGCGCAGGAACTCGGTGCCGATCTGATGCCCCAGGCCCCGGGAACCGCAATGGATGCTCACCACCACCTGTCCCTCGGTGAGGCCGAACACGTCTGCCACCCGGGGATCGTAGATCTGAGTAATGTGCTGTACCTCGAGGTAGTGGTTGCCGGAGCCCAAGGTGCCCATCTCGTTGCGTTGCCGCTTGCGGGCGTGTTCGGATACCGCTTGGGGCTCCGCGCCGCTCATGCGGCCGTGTTCCTCGATCCGGTCCAGATCGGCGGCCTCCCCGTAACCCTGTTCCACCGCCCACGCGGCGCCGCCCGCCAGCATCCTTGTCATCTGTTGGTCCCGCAGATGGATGCGCCCGGTGCTGCCCATGCCTGCCGGCACGGCGTCGAACAGGGCGTCGGCCAGAGCGGGCTTTACCGGCTCAATGCATTCGCGGGTCAGCCCCGTGTGCAGGGTGCGTACCCCGCAGGAGACGTCGAAGCCTACCCCGCCGGCGGACACCACACCGCCCTCGTCGGCGTCGAAGGCCGCCACTCCGCCGATGGGAAAACCGTAGCCCCAGTGGGCATCGGGCATGGCGTAACTGGCCTGCACAATGCCGGGCAGTGTGGCCACATTGCACGCCTGCTCGGCCACCTTGTCGTCCATCTCCGAAATCAGCGCCTCGGAGGCATAGATGATCGCGGGCACACGCATCTTTCCCGTGGGTTCCAGTTGCCAGGCGGTGTCGGAGAGTCGGGTGAAGCGATTCGGGTCCATCGGTTTATGCCTCAGAAATCAAGAGATGATTCTCTCGCAAAGACGCGAAGCTCGCGAAGGAAAGGCGAACTGAACAGCATGCAATCCTGAGCACCCGGCCTGAACGGCTTCTTCCTCAATATGCGGTACTTTGCGTGCTTCGCGCCTTCGCGAGAGAAATGCCCTACTGAAGCTCAGATATCCAGCACACACTGAGCGATCCAGTGTCCGTCCTCCTGCTGTTCCACCTTGAGCTGAGTGAAGGTCGCGCCCTTCACCTCCACCGCCGGCTGGTGACGGGTCACGTCCACCCGCTCGCCCCAGGCCCGGGCGGTCAGCCGTTC
>NZ_MVBK01000061.1 GCF_002000365.1 Thioalkalivibrio denitrificans
CGACACTCACCCCAACCTACCGATGACTCTTGAATTGACATGCCTTCCTTTGCGGACTGATTCGACATGGACAATCCCGGTTCAGGCGCGGATTTGAAGCTCCGGCACGTGCACCCGTGGGATCTTTCACCCGCCGAGGCCCGTGCCTTGCAGATGCGCCTCGCGCCTCGCGTGGTGCGCGAAGATCGGTTGGGCGAGATCCGGCGGGTAGCGGGTGTGGACGTGGGCTTCGAGGAAGGGGGGCGCATCACCCGGGCGGTGGTGTCGGTGCTTTCATGGCCGGAGCTCGCGCCGCTGGAGGATGTTGTGGCGCGCAGCCCGACGCGTTTTCCCTATGTGCCCGGTCTGCTGTCCTTTCGTGAACTGCCCGCCGTGCTGGAAGCGCTGGAGGGGTTGTCGGCGTTGCCCGATCTGCTGTTCTGCGACGGGCAGGGCATCGCCCATCCACGCCGCTTCGGAATTGCAGCGCACCTGGGCGTGCTCACCGACCTGCCCGCCATCGGTGTCGGCAAGACGCGGCTCATCGGTACCCACGAAGCCGTGCCCGAGGAGCGGGGTGCGTGGCGGGCGCTGTACGACAAAGAGGAGGTGATCGGCGCGGTGCTGCGCACACGCACGCGCGTGAAACCCGTGTACGTGTCCGTCGGCCATTGCCTGTCACTGGAGACCGCTGTGGAACTGGTGCTGAAGGCGGCGCCCCGCTATCGGTTGCCGGAACCCATCCGACGCGCGGATCGGCTGGCTTCGCAGAGCACTGGCCGGGATCAGGTATTGCATGGCGGCGTTTGTTCCTCACCCTAAGCGGCTGCCTGCGTGGGACATCATTCGCCCTTCAATGCGCGGCCAGCTCGAATCGATGTCTCAGTCCGAGTACCGCAGCGCGTGTACATGCGGCGTAGACTGTATGGATTCTATGATTGCGAGGAATGTCTCATCGCTCAGATTGAATGTGCTGAGGTGCATGAATCCGTGCTGGTCGCTTGCGCTTACAACAAAGGCGGCGTGCCCACCGTCCTTTGGCTTTCCCGCGTATATTGTGAGCTCGTCCATGGCATATTTCCTGAGGCTTCCGAAGCAAAACGTCTGTGCATACGCCTTGGCAAATTCTCCTGCAGGGTGTGACGGAACTTCCTGGGGGTGCGTATTGAAAGCCCAGCGCAGGAAGTCAACCAGGGTTGTGCTGTGCGGCAGTTCGGGAAGGTCTGCACGGGTGACCTCGTGAAAAACGATCCGCCCATTTGTTGGATATTCAACGATCATCACCAAATTATTGTGGATGATCGTTTTGGGGTTCTCCGGAAGTCTGATGCTTAGCCGCGGGTTGACCCGAGCTTCCAATGCATCGCGCAGACCGTGTCCGGTTTCACTGAACGAAGCGGGTGTCGCAACAGGACTGCATGTGCTCCCGGCGAGGGCGGAACGCGGCGGACCCAGCAAAAGCAAGGTGAGTGCAAGAGAGAAACCGAGGGTGTGTGCAAGTCTGTTCGGCGTCCTTGACATTGAAGCCTCCATGCCGATCTTCAGGGGATAGCGAGTGGCTCTCACCTTCATGAGGTCCCTCGCGAACAGTGGCAAGGCGACGATACTGGCGTTCTTGCGTTGAGGTCAAGCGCTCGCGCCGTCAGTCGTGATCGAGAACGTGGCTGCGCACGAGCTCTGTGTGTGACCCGGCAAATGGCGGGCGTGTCATCATCCTGTCATGGTCGGCGTTTAGTGTGAACGATCAATGTGCACACCCCGTGAGCCCAGCACGAGTAGTGAGCTTGTGATCCTGCCTGTCAGCCGTGCCGTGCGTCGCATTGCCGCCGGCTATCTCGACAAGGCGGGAAGTGCATGTGTGCGGCTTGCTGATCCGGAAGACCAGGAGGCCCTGCACGATTTCCGGGTGGCCTTGCGCCGTTTTCGCAGCATTGCCCGGGCCTACAAGCCCTACATCCGCGACTGCCTCCCCAAGAAGTTGCGCCGCCGGGTCAAGGACCTTGCCTCCGGTACCGGCGTGGCCCGGGATGCGGAGGTTCAGCTGGCCTGGCTGAACGACCAGCGCGGTCAGGCACGGCCCCACGAGTTGCCTGGTTACCTTTGGATCATCGGCCGCCTGGAGGCGCGACTGGACGAGGAATACGAGGATATCCGGGCGAACCTGCCCGGGCGTTTCCGGCGCCTTCAGGATCGCCTTGCCGCCCGGCTGGCGCTGGATTACGACGACACTTCGCCGCCACTCGGCGAGGTGGCCGCGGAGCTGTTGCTGGAGACAGGCGAGACGCTGCGCGGTCATCTGGAACAGGTGCACGGTCAGGCAGACGAGGAGGAAATCCACCAGGCGCGCATCACGACCAAACGCCTGCGCTACCTCCTGGAACCGTTGGCTCCGGAACTGGACAAGGGCAAGGCGCTGGTCAAGGAACTGAAGGTGCTTCAGGACATCATGGGCGAGATTCACGATACTCAGGTGCTCGGCGCGGAACTGTCCCAGGCTGCCGAGGAGGCGGGTGCCGAGCGCCTGCGGCGCCTCATCGATCTCAGCCTGCGCCTGCCCCACGACGACCCCCAGGTCGAGGCCGCCCGCCGCAATGACGAGCGCCCCGGCCTGCTGAGCCTGGCCCGGGATCTTCAGGAGCGTGAGCAGGACCTGATCAACCGCCTGCTGGGGTATTTGGGGCAGGGGGATCTCGGCCGGTTCCTGGACCGCCTGGAGGAGGCTGCGGCGGAACTGCGCCGGCTCGCGGTGCCCGCGCCCGAGGCCGAAGACAAGGACGGTGAGGAAGGGTCGTCCGCCGGGTCCTGAGCGGCCAAGCCACATGATGACTCGGGCTACGCGTGCCCGAGGCGCCGGTAGACGGGCAGGATCCTCGGAAGGGAGTCCTGCAGCGCGCGGACGACGCGCGGGTCGAAGTGGGTTTCCGCGTGCTCGCGCAGCCACGCCACGGCCTCGTCCACGGACCAGGCGGGTTTGTAGGGGCGCCGGGAGGTGAGCGCGTCGAAAACATCGGCCACGGTCACGATGCGTGCCGAGAGGGGAATCTCGTCACCACGCAGGCCTCGCGGATAGCCCTGTCCGTCGAAACGTTCGTGATGACTCTCAGCGATCTCGATGGCGGTGTCGAAGACCCGGAATCCCACCTGTCGCAGCTGTTTCTCGCATTCCCGCAGGACTTCCCCGCCGATCAGCGTATGACGGTTCATCAATGCCCGCTCGTCGTCGGTCAGTGACCCCTTCTTGAGCAGTATGTGATCCGGGATACCCACCTTGCCGATGTCGTGCATGGGGGCGAAGCGAAGGATGTCCCGGATGAACCGGCTGGTGATCGTCTCCCGCAGATCCGGTTCGTCGGCCAGCCGTTCGGCAATGATGCCGGCGTACAAGCGCATGCGCGTGAGGTGGTCGCCGGTCTCCGGGTCGCGCTGTTCCGCGAGCTTGGCCAGCCCCTCCACGGCGCTGATGACGAGATTCTCCATGATTACGGTCTTGTGCAGCGCGCTGCTGATCAGACCGGCCAGGTTTGTCATCAGTGACAGGTGCGCAAGCTGGTAGGCGTTGCTGCGCCGACAGGCCAGCACCAGCGCGCCAGCGTTGCCGTGCTCCCCCCGGATCGGCAGCATCAGGGACGAGCGCAGTTCCTGTGCAAGCAGCATGGCTTCCATGCCTTCCAACCTGTCAGGTGTCGCCACCTGGGCCAGGTCCGGTATGCGCAGAGGACGCTCCTCCCGGAAAACGACGGCAAGTCGGGTCTCCCTTAAGGGGAACCGCCGCACGGCCGGGCGCATCGCCCGCCCGTCCAGCGCGGCATGTTCGAGGCTCACGGATTCGCCGTCGGGACGTGCCAGCACCAGTCCCGCCCAGTCCAGGGGCACCAGGGCCCTCAGCTCGGGCCAGATGGCGGTCAGCATACGCTCCGGGTCGTCGGCCTGCTGCATCCGGTCGATGAGCACGAACAGGGCCTGCAGGCGGGCGGACAGGCTGTTGAAGGATTCGGCCATCAGGCCGATCTCGTTGCGCCCGGGCACCGGCAGCCGGTGCCCGAAGTTCCCTTGGGCGACGTCGCTGAACCCTTCGGAAGTATCCTTGAGCGGGCGCAGGATCCGGGAATGCAGCCACCATACTGCGACCGCCATGATCAGCAGCGCGGTGAGGGCGGAGATGCGGATCATGCGTTCGTGGGCCGCCATGCCATTCATGGCGACTTCCTCGATGCCCCGGTGCAGTGCGCGCATGGCCGATTCGAGCCCGTCGCCGTGCTCGATGATGTACTCGGCAGCCCATTCCAGGCGGGGTTTCTCGGGGTCTTCTCCCAGTGCACCCGACAGACCGTCGCGAAACCGGGACCAGCTTCGGGCCGCCTCGGCGCCGCTTCGATGGTGGACGATCAGCGGTGCGTGCGGATTGGCGGATGCGGCGCCGTCGTCGCCCAGGTGGTCGTCAAGGGTGGACGTGTGGGCCAGCAGGTCCTGGTAGTAGAGCTTTACGTCGCGATAATAGGTGGGGTAATCACGCGCCGGGGTGGACAGATAGTTGAACGCCTGCTGACGCATGAGGCTGACCGCAAGCTGCAGATTGGCCGTGTCGGCGACCAGTGCCTGCTCCTGCTGTCGCTTGTGCGCCGAGTCCAGTGCATAGAACGAGGCGCCTGCGAAGACGGCGAACAGCAGGGCAAGCAGCAGCGCAAGCTGGAATCGTATGCTGTGCGGGAACTCGCGGCCCACGGGAGTGCCTCCGGACAGATCCTTCGTCATATATACGCACGGCGGGGCTTGCCGGTTGCACGTGCTGTGGGCACAACCCGGGGCATGTCTGCCGCGCAGGTGCTATCTTGACCTTTTCATTGCAGATCGAGTGTCCTGAATCTCTGACTCAGGACACTAGGCCGTTGGGGGGCGAAGCATGAAGCGGACGGAAGTCACGGTGGTGCGGCTTTACCTTGCCGAGGGTGAGGTGCAACTCAATAACCTGATGCGGCGCTTGCGCGATTGGGAAAAGCTGCGCGGGCTCACCGTGTTTCGCGGTGTATCCGGCTTTGGGGAGGATGGTGCCATTCGCGGCGACGGGGCGGCCCACGGTGATCATCGCCTGCCGGTCGTGGTGGAGTTTTTCGATACGCCGCCCCGGATCGAGGCCGTGCTCCGACACCTGGAGGCCGAGATCAAGCCCGGCCACCTGCTGACCTGGACGGCGCAGGTCAATCAGTAGCCCCTGTCTCCTTCTCCAACAGTTGCAGGAAGCCCTCGTAACGCTGTTTCAGGTCACGTTCCGCTGACGGGTTGAAGATCCGCTCGGGCGGTTCGTGCCGCCAACGGTTGGGGCGTCCGGCGGCCAGCCAGGCGAGGCCGCGTGCTGTGGCCTCTGGGTCCTCGTGGCGGCGCACCGGCAGACCGCTGAGATCGGCGATGCGTTGGCACAGGCCGTCGAGCTGCGACAGGCCGCCGGAGACCCGCAGGGCGCCGAGACGCCCCGGCTGCATTTCCGCGAGGTTGCGCTGCACCAGAAAGGCGATGCTCTCGATGACCGCCACGGCGCGCCGGGCCACGGAATCGGTGTCGGGGACAAAGCGTGCCCCGATGTCCTGCCGCCAGTAGGGCGAGCCCAGGCCGCCGATGCTGTTAAGGAACAGCGGCGGGTCCCGCACCGCATCCAGCCACTCCGGCAGTCCGGCCAGGATGTCGGTTTCCGTCTGCCGCTGCAGCCAGTGGATGGCGCTGCCGACGCCGTTGACCGTGCCCTCCAGAAGGTAGCGCCGCTCCTTGTTCGTGCTCCAGGCAATGCCGCCCAGAAGGTGATCCGGCGCAGGCGGCTGCCGACCGACACCGCACAGCACGAAGGCGCCGGTCCCCAGATTGATCAGGGCCTCATCCTGCAGCGGCTCGCCGCCGGCGTGGATGGCCGCGTTCTGGTCGCCGCACAGGCAGGTGAGCGGGATGTCCGTGCCTTCCAGCAGGCCGTGGTGCTCCAGCGTGGGTACGCAGGCGGGCAGCACTCTCGGATCGATACCGAAGAGTCCGGTCAGCGCAGGGCTCCATTGCGCCTGCGCAAGATCGAACAACAGACTGCGGGCGGCGTTGCTGTGATCGACGATCAGGGGTTGGCCTTCCAGGAGATGCCGGGCGAGGTAGGCGGCCAATGGTCCCATCACCAGTGTCCCCTCGGCCAGGGCCTGGGACACACGCTGGTTGTGCGCCATCAGCCAGCGCATTTTGCCGGCCAGGTAATGGGGCGAAAGCGGCAGACCGCTGATCTCGTGGATCGCACGTTCGTGGGACGCGTACGCCTGCAGCAGTTCGCGGCTGCGGGTGTCCTGCCAGCTCAATGCCGGTGCCAGGGCCTCGCCGCTGTGGCGATGCCATGCCACCAGCGTGGAACGCTGCACCGCCAGCCCCGCGCAGCGGACCTGTCCGGCGGCCTGCGGGAGCACCTTTGCGATGACGGTGCGCACCGACTCCAGCACCTGTTCCGGCGAGAGTTCCACCCACCCGGGGTGAGGCTCGTACTGCTCCACGCCCGCCTCGTGGCGCGCGATGACGGTGCCGTGTGTATCAAACAACAGGGCGCGGCTGGCGTGGCTGCCCTGATCGATGGCGAGTATGCAGTCCATGATACAAGTATGCGCCAATCCGGACTGGCCCCTATCGTTCCCTTCTGCACAGGAACGAAAGGACCTCACCCCTCGTGCGTTGACCGCGTCGTATTCGGCGGGCGGAACACCAAGAACTTCAGCCTCGGATTGGATGTGGCACCGCGGCCGAAGCTTGCCCCAAAGCGATGGACGATCTCACGGGCAGACTCCGGCGCGATCTTCAGACGAAGCTGCGGTCCTCGCTTTGCCTGAACCGGTTCGGTTCGACCCGGGTGCCCAGGACGTCGGCGATCAATCGGGCCCCGAGGCAGAGGCCGAGCACGGGTGTGCCCCGCTCGATGATGTTATGCACGAAGCGCTTGTCTTCATGAACGCCCATGGGGCCGCCCAGCACGATACACCAGAGCTCGAAAGGGCCACGGTTGACAAGGCCAGGACCCGGACCTAATCTGCAACGGCGTCGCGCATGGATCGACACTCAGGCATGCAACCCCAAGAGCCGCGCGACGGGAATTGGATATCCGGGCCGCTCTCATGCCGCCAATAAGATCCAAGGATGGCTTCATGACCAGACCTTCTCTCTCTCGCTTACTGTTCTTGTTCTTCGCCTTCGCGGCGTTGGCGGACGGATCAGCTTCAAATGCCTTGGCAAGTCCGGATGGTGCTTCCCGGGCTGTTTCGCCATCCCCCGCTGGGTTAGCCGCAGGTGCAGTCGTCGTGGACACGGCGGTCGGGTTCCGACTCGCGCTTCCAGGCAACGTTGAACGTGTCATCGACGGAGGTGCCGCCCTGATTTTCATCTATCCAGATGCCCGGTCTGTCACTTTGGTTTCTACATTCGAGAATGATCTATCGGGCTGGTTCGAAGGGAAGGACACGAGTCTTGCAGAGTTCGTGCGCATGGTTTTCGATCCTTCGACCCCTGTCGACATTCCCCTCGGAGACGTGGCACAGGAGATGAGGGACGCATTGCTTCATGGCGAAACCAGGGTTCTACGCTACTCCACAGGTCCTGTGGAGATACACCGCCTGATGTTCACGGAGGATCCAACAAGGGGTCTCCGGGAGCGAGCCTTCGTCACGAGCGACACAGTGCCCCATGCCCAACTGGAGATAAGTGCCGAGGGGATTTCCACCAAGGAGTTTGAGGAGATTCTTTCCAGCCTCGGTACGTGGAACTGAGTTCCAGCCGATTACAGAGAACTGAGGGAGGAAAAATGGACCTTTCCGAGATGGAGAAGGATGACCTTCGCGTAATACTTGAGGGCTGGTTTGGCGCGAGTGTAGTTGCCGGATGGGAGATGAACGAGAGGGTGCTCGATGTATTCGTGGAAGTCGTCAGCAGGGTTCGCACCTGTTCCAGGCTCATAGACACCTTGCCCAGGCCAATGGGTATCCCGGACAAGGATTACGTGCGGCGACAGCTCAGGGGTATCGCCCGAAGGGCCCGGAATGACGACGGCGTCTACCTGATGTGCAGCGACGCAGTACGCTGGGGATACAGGAGTCGATTCGAGAATGCCGGTCGGCTATGAAGGCAGCTCGAAGCGGCAAGGCGCATCACGCTGGCTTCGCCGGGGATGTTGATCTGCCATCCGCACCGAGAATTCTTGAGGCATCATTCTTCCTGCTCTTGAGGGGCCTTCACCACCGTCACCGGGCAGTGGGCGGTTTGCAGGACTTTGGTCGCCACGCTTCCGACAAACAGCGCACGGAACCCGCTGCGCCCATGTGAACCCATGATGATCAGATCGTAATTCTGTTCCCTGGCGACCCGGGCGATTTCCTCGGCGGCATCGCCCTGGCCGGTTTCCGCGTCGACGGAAAAGCCCGCGTCCCTGAACATGTCCATGATGTCCTGCTGCCATTGCTCGGTCATTGCCTTGAGCTCTGCCTGATACCTTTCGGGGTCCGGGATGGACAGCGTGCTGGGGGACAGGCCGTGCGAGCCTTCGATGGTCGGTTCCACCGCAAGTACGCCGACCTGTGCGTCCACCAGCTGCCGTTTCAGGTCCAGACAGAAATCGGCGGCGTGGCGTGAAGTATCCGAGCCGTCCGTTGCCAGCAGTATCCTCTTGATCATGGCTGCGTCCTCCGGCGTACCTGTTCGCCATTGCGGGCCATCATTTCTCCTGCTTGAGGCCCTTCGTTGCGGTGATACCGAGGCCCTCGAACACAAAGAGAATGGAGACCCCGTACCAGACTGTATAGACCACGTAGAACACCAGCAGGAACACGGTGATGCCGAGCCGGTCCGTCAGATGGATCGGCTCTATACCTGCAAAATTATAGGATGGCTCCACGGCGCGGTTGTTCACGCGCGCCACCCCGCGGGCATCGCTGTGGCGGCCCTCGGCGGTCAGGGCGTCGTCGAGCCTCAGCAGAAAGCGATGCCACCGGTAAAGGACGTTCCGGGCGGGCTTGCCGTCGTGGCGGGCCTCCACCTCGTCGTCACGAAGATAGAACAGATCCCTGGCGTCTACCAGTGCCGCCTCCAGGATCTGGCCCAGATCGGCCTCGATGGCAACGCCAAGGGGCTGCGGCTCGAACGGGATACCTGCATGTTCGAGCACATGACGGACCGGGGCGCGGTCCGCTTCGTCCAGCCGCACCGTCGTGGCGATGATCGTGCCGCGGAACTGTTCCGCTATGGCCTGGGTTTCGTCAATGTAATCCGCCGACCCCTTGGACAACTCGTTGAACAGGTCGTCCGCTGCCTCCATCCCGCTGCGCCCGTCGAACACGGGGGCGAACAGGGGAATGAGCAGCAGCGTGAAGAAGGCGAGTCCGACCGCGCCTCGCCAGAACTGCCTGGGGTTCATGATGATCGGCCGTTGTTCGGTGATATCCATGCTGACCCCTCAATGAACGCTGTCTTGTTGCGCGTCCAGCTCCCCGGAGCGAATCTTCGGGATGCCGCGAATGAACGAGTAAATCACCCAGATCGCGAATACACCGACGATGCTGAAGAACGTATAAAAGCTCAGCCAGTCCGAGATCATGACGGTGGTTGACGAGAACTCCGTGTAACCGGCGCCGTTGAGAGCCGCCGGCAGGGCGAACAGGCGATTGAGGAACCCGCCGATGACTGTCACCGCGAAGAATCCGCGGATATAGATCCCCGGCACCACCTTGGTGGTGATCGCGCCGATCTGGATGCCGATCAGCGAGCCTAGCAGCAGCCCCATGGCAAGGGTGTAGAACACGAAGCCATACACCGCGTATTGCGTGATGGCCGTGTAGCCCGCCGTGAAGATGATCTGAAAGATGTCGGTCCCGACCGTGGTGAACGTGGATACGCCGAGCAGGTACACGAAGGTGGGAAACACCACGAACCCGCCGCCCACGCCCATGATGGCCGCAATCTTGCCCACCACCAGCCCCGAGAGAATGATGGGCCAGATGGACAGCTGGCGCCCGCCCGGCGTGACGTCGAAATCGAAGCGCACATAGGGGGGCAGGCGCATGGCCTGCATGCGCTGCGCGATCCGGGTGATCTCGGCCTTTGCGTGGGCGGATGCGTCGGCGCGCTCACGGCGGGACTTGAGAAAGTCGTTCATCGTAAAGAAGCCGATGAAGCCGAGAATGAATACATAGACGAGGCTGATAAAGGCGTCGCTCAATGCGGGATTGGCCTCATAAAGGGTGCGCTGGAGCAGCCCTCCCGCCGTTGCTCCCGCCAGGGAACCCACCAGGAAGATCAGGGCAAGGGGGATGTTCACATTGCCCATCTTGCTGTGCAGTGTGGCGCCCATGATCGCCTTGGCAAAGATGTGGAACATGTCCGTGCCGACGGCCATGATGCCCCGCACGCCCACGCTCATGAGTGCCGGCGTGAGAATGAATCCGCCGCCCGCACCGATGCAGCCCGTGATCAGCCCTGCGACCATGCCGATGAGGAGGGACACCACGAACATCTGCATGGTAGCGAAGGAAGGCGCGTAGGCCGCCTTGCCGCCGATGATCTGCGGAAGGTCCTGGGCGTTGGCCATCTCCAGGCCGGCAAACACGAGTATCGGGAGGGTCAGAAGGATCAGGAGCCAGCGGCGACGCAGGATCACCCGACTGTTGTTGATGGACCAGTCCGCATACCAGCGGCTGCCCTCCATCATGGCTTCGTAAAGGACCCTGCAGCCGCTGACCTGCCGGCCTGAGGGCGCTGGCTCATGCTTCATCTGGACTCCCCCGTTTTACTTGTTCTCGTCCGGTCGGGCACGTGTCGCGCTGACGCGCTCACACTGCGAGCCACGGGTCGTTCAGTGGCGAAACCTTGCAAGCGATGCCCAACATCGGCATTCGATGTCAGGGCAGGCCTCAAGTTCTATTGTCATCGCAGCCCCAAGTCAAGGACGGGCTTGCGGGCTACCGCCATCGAGTGTCGCTGCCTCATTCAAGGGTGAGGAGACACTTTACGCAACACCGGCATGGCTGTGAGTTGACGCGCGTCATTGACAGGGCGGCGGACAAGGTTGTGCGAGTTCTGTCAACTTAGCCCGCATATTTCACCA
>NZ_MVBK01000062.1 GCF_002000365.1 Thioalkalivibrio denitrificans
TGATCCCGGGCACGGACAGGTCGGGGAAGGCGCGGGTCTGGGCGGACTCGGCGAGCACGCTCAGGGGTGAGACCAGCGAAAGACGCTGGCGCACGCCGTCGCCGCCGCCCTCCAGGGCCTCGAGCGCCCTGATCACGCCGTGCACGCACGCGTCGCCCGGGAGTGCCTCCAGATCAAGGCGTGTACGCCGGCCCACCACGTCGGGGGAGAGCGGCTCGCGGCTCTCGAACTCGATCTCGAACCGGTACTCGGCGCTCAGGCCGTAGTCCTGAGCCGTGAAGCCGAGCACCGAGAGGGCGTCGCCTTCGTGGCCCTGGACCCAAAGGCCGTACTGGGTTTGTGCGGCAGTGGCGCCGGAGGCAAGGACATCGACGACGGACTTGGCTGGCGTGCTCATGGGTGACTCCTGTCAGCAGGTGCGAATTCAGGCCCGGGCGATGCGCGGTTCGGGCGTTTCCTCCCCGGCGGGGGCGGCCTCCACGAAATCGCAGGCCAGTCCGCCGTGCTCGTCCAGTTCCAGGCACAGGGCCTCGGGTAGCCGGTCCTCGGTCATGCGCTGCAGAAGCTCCCGGGCGATGCCGGGCAGCAGGCGCCGCTCGATGAGGCTGCTCACGGCGCGCGCGCCGGTGTCGCTGCGCCGGCACTGGCTGCCGAGAAGCGCGAGCACATCGGGCTGGCAGTGCAACGCAATGTCGTGCTGCTCGGCCAGACGCTGGGCCAGCGCGTCGAGTTTGAGCGCGACCACGTCGCTCAGGGCCGCGTCGTCCAGCGGGTAGTAGGGCACCACTTCAAGGCGCCCGACCAGCGCCGGAGAGAGGCGACGGGTGAGCGCGGGGCGAATGGCTTCGAGCACGGCGGAGGCGGTGGGGCGCGGGGGCGCTTCGGCTTCGTCGGCATCGCCTTCGGCGGGCGGCTCGCACAGGGCCATGATCTGCTCGGCGCCCAGGTTGGTGGTCATGAAGATCACCGTGTTGCGGAAGCTGATCTCGCGGCCCTCGCCGTCGCGCATGATGCCCTTGTCGAACACCTGGAAGAACAACTCCATCACGTCCGGGTGCGCCTTCTCCACTTCATCGAGCAGCACCACCGAGTAGGGCCGCTGGCGCACCGCCTCGGTGAGCACGCCGCCCTTGCCGTAGCCCACGTAGCCCGGCGGCGAGCCCTTGAGTTGCGAGACGGTGTGGGACTCCTGGTACTCGCTCATGTTGATGACGGTGAGGAAACGTTCGCCGCCGAAGAGCAGGTCCGCCACGGCGTGGGCCGTCTCCGTCTTGCCGACACCGCTGGGACCTGCCAGCAGGAACACGCCGAGCGGTGCATGGGGTGCGCGCAGTCCGGCACGTGCCGTGCGCAGCCCGCTGGCGATGATGCCCAGCGCCTCGGGCTGGGAGACCACGCGTTCGCCGAGGCGCTCCTCCAGGTCGGCCAAGACGGCGGCGTCATCCTTGAGCATCCGGCCCACTGGCACGCCGGTCCACTCCGCCACCACCGCCGCCACGGCGGCGGCGTTCACCTCGGGATAGGTCATGGGATCGTCGCCCTGCACCCGGGCCAGTTCCTCGCGGCCGCGGCTGGCATCGGCGGCCTCCTTGGCGCCGCGGATGCGCTCCAGCACCGTCTGCTCGCGGTTCCACTGCCCGCGTGCGGCCTCCAGGCGTTCGCGGGTTTCCTCCAGTTCCGCGCGGAGGCGTTCGACGGTCTTTTCATTGACCGACGCGCCCTCGGTCCGATCCGCCTCCAGCTGTGCAAGACGGCGCTCGATGTAGGCCAGGTGCTCGCGCTCGGCCTCCACCGTGCGCGGCGTGACGGCCTGGGCCATGCACACGCGCCCGGCTGCGGTGTCGAGCAGGTCCACGGCCTTGTCCGGGAGCTGACGGCCGTTGATGTAGCGCATGGACAGGCGCACCGCGGCCTCCACGGCCTCGTCGGTGACGTGCACGCCGTGGTGGCGGGCGTAGGTGTCCTTGATGCCGCCGAGCATGACGATGGCCTGCTGCTCGTCGGGCTCATCCACCTTGACGAGCTGGAAGCGCCGCTCAAGTGCCGAGTCGCTCTCGAAGTACTGCTTGTATTCGCTCCAGGTGGTGGCGGCGATGGTGCGAAGCTCGCCGCGGGCGAGCGCGGGCTTGAGCAGGTTCGCGGCATCGCCCACGCCGGCGTCGCCGCCGGCGCCGATCAGGGTATGGGCCTCGTCGATGAACAGCACCACCGGCTCGGCGGCGTGCTTCACCTCGTCGATGACCTGCTTGAGGCGCTTCTCGAACTCGCCCTTCATGGACGCGCCCGCCTTGAGCAGGCCGAGATCCAGCACGCACAGGCGCACGTTGCGAAGCATCTCCGGCACGTCGCCCTCGGCGATGCGCAGGGCGAGCCCCTCCACCACGGCGGTCTTGCCGACGCCCGGGTCGCCCACCAGGATGGGGTTGTTCTTGCGCCGCCGGGTGAGGATGTCGATCACCGAGCGGATCTCTCCATGACGGCCGAGCACGGGATCCAGCTCGCCCGCCCGGGCACGCGCCGTCAGATCCTCCGTGTAGCGGGCGAGTGCACCGGTCGCCTCCGGGGCCGCGGCGGCGGAGGTGGTTGGCGCACTGCGCGACGCAGGTTCGGCCGGCGCCGCCTCCTCGCCCTCCACGGAGACGCTGGCAAGCCAGGGGAGCGACTGTCGGCAGGCATCGGCGGGGATCTCCGCCAGTCGTTCAAAGGCCGTGCCGCGAAGGCTGGGCGCCCACTGCACCAGCACGTCCAGCAGCGCCGCCGAACGGATGCGGGACTCGCCGAAGGACAGCGATGCGCCCACCCAGGCGGTCTCCAGCAGGTTCGCCAGGCGCGCGGAGAGGCGCGGGCGCGACTGGCTGGCGGCGGGGCGGGTGGCGAGATCGTCGATCAGCGCCTGCCAGAAGGCGTCCACGTCCACGCCCAGGCGCGGCAGCATCTGGTCCAGATCGCCGTGGCCGCGCTCCAGGCACTTGAGGATCAGGTGCTCCACATCCACCTCGTGGTGGGTGCGGGCGGCGGCCAGCGCCGCGGCACCCTCCAGGGCCTCGGCGACGAAACCGTTGAGACGCTCGATCAGCGCCTTCATGTGGCTGGTGGTCATGCTGCACTCCTTGTCTGGGCCTGGCCGTTGGCTTCGGCCATGCGATAGGCGGTTCCCGGTATGCGGACCGGATACGGTCGCGCGCCGCCCTCGGCGCGACCGAGCCAGACGGCGCAGCCGAGCACGAGCCCGGCTTCGCCCAGGCGGGACTCGCCGCCCTGCGGCGCCATCACGAGAAAGACGAGATCAAACGGCAGCGCCGGGCCGAGGTAACGGCGTGCCAGCGCCGACAGGCCCTCACCGCGCTCGGCGCCGGGCAACAGGGGGCGCACCGCATCCAGCGGCACGGGCCCGATGCGCAGCGAGATCCGCCCGGCACAGTCCAGCACCCGGTCGCCCAGCATCGTGTCCTGGCCAAGGCGGCAGCCGCCGCCCCCCACACGCGTGCGGTCGGCCAGCGGCACCCACACGGGCTGGAACTGACGCACCTCCACGGGCATGCCGCCCAGCCACTCGGACACCATGCCCTTGAGTCCGGCGGCGGTGCGCCGCCGCGCACCGAAGAGCCCGGCATAGGCCAGCGCGCTCTCGCCGCGGCCCGCGCCGCTGCCGGCCATGGCCGTGAGGTAGCGCAGAAAGGGGCTGTCGCGGTCCTGTGCGTGCACGTGGGGCCGGTACTTGCGCCAGGCGAGATACAGCAAGGCGTAGAAGCGGTGGCTGAACAGGTCGAGGAAGCGGCGCAGGACCCGGGCCTCGGCGTTGTCGCCGGCGGCGAGATCCAGGAAGTAATGGGGCAGCGGCGCATCCACGCCGTACAGACCCATGAAGCCCAGTTCGACACGGATGCGTTTTCCCTCGGCACGGCAGTCAAGCACATCCGAGGGCGGGAAACTCTGGTCGGGGCCCGGCGCGAAATGCAGCCAGCGGTCCACCGGCGCGCCGGGCAGCCCGCGGTCCAGGCAGGCGCGCTCCAGGCGGCGCACGAGCTGGAAGAACGCGTACTCCCGGGGCGCGAACGCCAGGGACTCGATCAGATCGGCAGACTGTTGCCGAACCTTGGCGTCCATAGCATCTCCCGGTTGGACGGCTGGCGCAGGATGCGCAGCCGCGTGAAGGTGTTGAGGCTGGCGTACTCGGCGAGGAAACGCTCCAGCACCGTACCGAACAGATAGAGGTCGGCCTCGGAGCGATAGAGGGATTCCGTGGCCGTGATCTCGAGCTCCACGCCGTGCAGCACGGCGCCGCGGCGTACCACGTCCACCGGCGAGACCTCCAGCCTGGACAGACCCTCGATGCGACGCGCGTTCTGCGGCGCGCCCGACCAGTCGAACAGCCCGAGCAGCCTGCGCAACCCTTCGGCATCGCGAATGCTCTCGTAGGAGAGCGCCATGAAGTTGATCAGCGCCCAGTGCCAGTCACGCCGCTCGGGGGGCGCGAGCAATGGCGTCGGACGCGTGCGGTTGCGCAACTCCAACCCACCCGGCATGCCGGGGCCCGACTCGCTCAGCGATCCCTCGAAGAGGAAGCGCCGGGGGTAGCTGCCGTTGTGGGCGAGGATGTCGCAGGAGAGTGTCTCCTGGGCATCTTCCAGCTCCGCATCCAGGCCGATCCAGGTGTCCAGGTGCCGGTCGAGCCCCATGCGCGGCGTCGCCTGGAAGTAGCGGGCGCGCGACCCGGCATGGCCGCGGGTGGACAACGGGCGGTATTCCCGCCGCTCCCCCGTGCGCGCGTCGATGCCGGTCAGCGAGTCGACGCGGAACACCTGCACGGACTCCCGCGCCGAGGCGTCCGCCACCACCTTGTACTCCCCCCGACGTTCGTCGCGGCGCATGGGTTCGGAGGAAGCCTCATAAAGATTGACCACCGGCACGCAGTGAAGGCGCAGGGTGTCCTCGTTGACGTGGTGGTCGGGGGGCAGCAGGTCGCGCACATGCAGTTCGAGGCTGAATTCCCGGTCCGTCGCCTCCAGCCACTGCGCGGCATCGAGGCGCACACGCAGGAACTGGAACTTTTCGCGGAAGTGGAAGTAGTCCTGCAGCAGGTGGAAGCCCGAGAATGCGCACCCCTCCAGGGGTGTCATAGGGGCGTTCCAGAGGGCCTCGTCGAAGCTGACGCATTCCTGCCCGCCGAGGCGGCGGCGCACCGTGCGCCCTTCGCGCTCGAGCACCACCTCCACCGCCTCCAGGCGGGTGGTGAGCAGATGCAGCAGGGTGAGCGCAAGCGCCGCATCGCCGCCCACGTGCAGCACAAGCGATTCAGGGCACCAGTTGCGCACGGAGGTGGCGGGCAGGCGCTGCACGTCGAGAATGACGCGGGTGCCGCCGGCACGCCGTTCCTCTGCGCGCACGTCCGCCAGGCGCAGGGGCGTGAGTTCGAGATCCGCCACGGTGCGGAATCGGCACACGGTGTGTTCATCGCCCACCGCCTTGGATTGCACAGCCGCGCCCGCCTCGATGGTCATAGGCGGCTTGGCGCCGACGCCCGGTGCGCACTCGAGGATGCTGCACGAGGGATAGGCGCGCAGGGCGTCGGGCCAGAGCTGGTTCAGGAGCGTCGCCGAGATCTCGGGGATGTCGTCGTCGATCTTCTGGCGGATCTGCGCGCTTAGAAAGGCCATGCCCTCCAGCAGCCGCTCCACGTAGGGGTCGCGCCCGGAAGGGTCCGAGAGATTGAGTCGCCCGGCCTGCTCCGGAAACGCACGGGCAAAATCCCGCGCGGCCTCGTTGAGCACGCGCATCTCGGATTCGAAGTAGTCCTTTCCGTGTCGATTCATTTGTGAGCGACGTCCTTATGCTGGTCGACTTCCCGTTGCATCCTAAGCGGCCATGCAGCCGTCATTGATCAACCGCGTCTTTGGGGCTCGAGATGGAGCCCAACAACCGCGCCAGGTCCGACGAGTCGAAGCCTCGCGCCAGGATTTCGAGTACGTTCAGGCGATTTTCATGGTCGACGACAAACATCCTGGCGCTCAGATGCGTGCCCGTATCCGCCACGTAAGCCGAGGCTGAATCGGATACGTAACGGGCTGGATTGCTGCCCGTAGCAAATAGGAGCCGGCGCGTTTCGAGCGCGTCCTGCCAAAGAACATGTTCGGACGATGCCTCGGGAGGCGGCGCCTCGGGATTGGCACCAAACACCAGATCGAAATACCTTCTCGGGTCTGCATTGACGACTCCGAGAATCTCGTCAAGGAGGTTCGCATAATCCTTGCCTACCCATGCAATGCTGATACGTCTGTCGCCCGGATAGTCGAGTGCCATGATATAGGGTCTGGGGTCCGTCACTTGGTCCTGGCTCACCGAGATTCTTTCAAATCCGAGCGGAAGGTGGAGTGAGAGCTTTCCCAGGACAAAGGCCACCCTGTCTGCCTGTTCGGCCACGGCCGGCCATTCCTTGTCGATGGCCGGGAACCCGGTACGCACAGCGACATTGGCAATTACTTCCCCGCCCGACCCAAGAGCCACCAAGCCCATGATTAGAAGGCAACATATTCTCCCTCTCACGCGAGTGACCTCCGCGCACATTCCGTTACCGGAACCAGGTTCTTTCGGATCTCTTCAGCAGACACAGGGTTTTCTTCCTCGTTAAGCATTGAACTGCTCCTTACCCATGTCATGTGCCGGAAATGAAGATTGGGGAACGGTAGACCCGCAACGCATGGCTGGCGCATCCCTGAAAATCCAACCGATTCTCCTTGATGAGTTTGTTCGTCGCCCTCAGGCATCGCGCGAGAAACCCACGCCCCACCATGGCGCACGGCAGGGAATTGAAGAGCTTGGTTATTCGACCGTGACAGCGGTGAATTTCCAGCAACATCTTTTCGGTCAAGTGCAGCGTTTCTCGTGTGGGACTAAGGCGCTCAGCGTCGCTCCCATAAAGCGTGACCAGTATTTCTTTGAGTTCTTTACTGTCTTCCGGTGACAACGACATCAGTGGGCCTCCTTGACCTCCACGGAACCGATGATCGCCTCGATCACTCCGGACGGAAGATTACTTCCCAGTATTCTCACGACGAAGTCTGGCTGACTACTGAAGGTGACTGTGGCATCAACGGTATTGTCACCGACACCTATGTCGGCAACGTAGGCTGTGACCCCGTTTCTTCGAAACACCCTGGCGTTCTGCATGCCTTGGTATCGAAGACGCTTTTCAAGTCTCGCGGCCTGGTGCACGGCACCGGCGTCGTCCGAAGGTCTCTCCAGGTAAATGAGGCGCGGGTAATCGATCATTCGATAACCGGCCACCTCGAACGATTTTCGAGCGTCGCCCAAGGGCACTTGCTCATAGCTCTCGAGGGCGAGGGCTATTCGGTATTTCTCCGCATACCTGGCCACGGCGGTTTGTTCGGGCAGAATTGCGAGACTGTCCCAACCATCAGGGATGGTGACCTGAAACATACTGAAGGTGAGCGTTCGCCCGTCGATCACCCTGTTCTCCGGCCATGGGGCCTCGCTGGCGATGTGGTAGCAGTGCGGACACTCGGCGTCCGCGAACGCGCTCGGGGGCACCAATATCAGGTAAATGCCGATAAAGATCATCGTGCGGATGGCGGTAGTCATGATGTCGTCTCGCATTGCGTGCGTTCATTCTATCCAGTTCATTCGCCGACGGTCGTGCGCCCTTCGCGCAGGAATCGGCTTTCGAGCCTGACATGCTCTCCAGAAGGCATCGTGCCTTCGATGTTCAACTGTATGACGGCTTCGCCGTGATCGGGCGCATCGCACTGGATGCGCACGTTCCTGAGCCGCGGCTCATAGGCGTCTATGCAGTGCTTGACCTCCCGCGCCAACCGCTCCAGCGAGTGCGGGATGTTCAGGTAGATGTCCGAGAGATCCGGCAGGCCGTATTCAGGCTGGTGCACAAGCGTGCCCTGGCGCGAATTCAGCAGTCGCTCCAGGTGAATGCGCAGGCTGTCGTGCAGCGTTGCGCGCTTGCGCGTGCCCTCCCCCGCGGGCGGGGACAACAGTGCATCCAGCAGATCCGTGGCCTGATGATCCATGTTCATGTGATGACGCGATTGAATGAGTCCGGTGGCGCGGCACGCGGCCGCGCCACCGGGTCCATCAACGGCCCTCCACCCAGGAGTCCTGGAACTCGATGTTGCCGTCCACGTAGGTCCAGGTAATGCGGCCGTAACGCATGGCCACCTGTTCCAGGTGCGGATAGCGCTCCTTCTCCAGGTCCTTCACGTTGTGCATGGTGGGCGCCACGGACGTGACCTTCACGTCTTCAAGGCGGTGACGGAAGTACTCGCGCTCGGTGCCGCTGTCGTCGATGCGGAACCAGCTGATGATCACTTCCTTCAGCGTCTGACCGTTGCTGCAGGCCTTGTAGAGATAGGGAGACGTCTTGTCGAAGGCCTTGATGAAGGTCAGGGGCTCGTGCTTGCGGGTGCCGGTCAGGGCGCCCGTGTCCGAGTCCGTGGGGATGCGGATCTGGTGATCGAACTGCAGCACCTCCACGGAACCATTGCGGCCGGCGATCTGCACCGGGCCTTCGATGGTCGCGCCCTGGTCGTCACGAATGGTCAGATAGGCAGGGATTGCCATGGGTTACCTCCATTTATGTCCATGTCAAGTTTCAAGTGGCGAGGCGGCAGGGCCACCCCGCTTTCGGTCGGCGGAGCCACCGCACCCCGAACACCGGGCAGTCGTACGACGACCACCGGGGTCCGAAGCGCCAATGGCGCCTCCGGTCATACAGGGCCTCATGCCCTGCGTCACTGCAGCCGGCCATCCGACACCGGCATCGGCCCTGACCTTGTGCGTCCCCGGGCCCTACAGGCTCCCGGGCACACGGCCGGTACAGAACTCAATCTCGTGCTGGAATTCGTCAGGCCGTTTCCTTGGGCATCTGGGCCACCAGCGAAAGGCGCACGTTCACGCCCTCGATCTGGAAGTGCGGCATGACGAACAGGTTCACTGCATAGAACCCCGGGTTGTCCGCGATCTCCTGCACGCTGACCTTGCCGTCGCGCAACGGATGCGTGGCGATGAGCGCGGCGTCCGGATCCTTCATCTTGGTGACCAGGGTCTGGAGCCAGTCGTTGAGCTCGTTCTCCAGCTCCTGACGCGGCTTCGAGGCACCGATGTTCTCCCGTTGCAGCACCTTCAGGTAATGGGAGATGCGCGAGACCAGGAAGATGTAGGGCAGCCGCGCATTGATGCGGCTGTTGGCCGTCGCTTCGGCGGTGCTGTACTCCGCGGGCTTCTGCACGGAGTTGGCCGAGAAGAAGCAGGCGTAGTCGCTGTTCTTGTAGTAGCTCAGGGGGATGAACCCCAGGTTGGCGTATTCCAGCTCGCGCGTCTCGGAGATGATGAACTCCGTGGGGATCTTGGTCTGCAGTCCCTGCCCGATGTCGTACTGATGCACCGGCAGGCCTTCCACCTTGCCGCCCGACTCCGGGCCGCGGATGTTGACCGCCCAGCCGTGCTTCTTGAAGCTCGCCGCCATGTTGGCGGCAAATGAGAAGGCGGCGTTGCCCCAGAGATAGCGGTCGGAGTCCTCGCCCACGGCGTTTTCCGAGTAATTGAAGGTGCGCACGGGGTTGGCCTCGCCATAGGGCAGGCGCAGCAGGAAGCGGGGCAGGGTCAGCCCCACGTAGCGCGCATCCTCGGTCTCGCGGAAGGCGTTCCAGCGGATGAACTCCGCCTTGTCCATGTAGCTCGCCATGTCGTTGATCCGCGGCAAGTCGGAAACGCGCTCCTTGCCGAAGAACGACGCGCCCACGCCGCCGATGAAGGGGCAGTGGCACGAGGACGACACCCGGGAAATCTCGGTGAGCAGGGTGATGTCCTTCATGGAGCTGTCGAACTCATAGTTGGAGATGATCGCCGAGATCGGCTCTCCACCCGGAGTGTCGTATTCCTGCACGTAGATGTGGCGGTACAGTCCGCTCTGGGTGGTGTCGGGGGAATCCTCGAAGTCGTCCTGCAGGTCTTCCTTGGTGGCGTCGAGAAGCTCCACCTTCACATTGCTGCGGAAGTCGCAGCGGTCGACCAGGAACTTGAGGCTGCGCCACGCGGACTCCACGCGCTGGAATTCCGGATGGTGCAGGACTTCGTCCAGCTGGGCGCTGATCAGGCCGTCCACCTGCGCGATGTACTCATCGAGCAGCCCCTTGTCGATGCGTTCCAGGCCCGTGCGGCTGCTGGCGCCGGATAGCAGGCGCAGAAAGACCTGCAGGCCGGCGGTGACGCGTTCCTCTTTCGGCGCATCGGCCATCTTGCCGGCATCGCTGAACCGGTCGAGACTCACCGGCCCGGACAACGGCTCGATATCAGCCAGGCCGCAGAGACGCTCGTAGACGCTTTGCGTGGTTTCGAGTGCCTCGGTTTCCTGGCGCGCAACTTGTTCCTTGACGCTCATGGTCTGGTACCTCTCTTGATGTCGCGGCGGCGGATTCAGCGGTCTTCGCCGCCGGTGCCGTTGTCGGTTTCAGCGGCGGCGAAGGAATCGACCATCGCCTCCAGCTCCTTGGAAAGACCCTCGAGTTCCGGCTGGGTCTGCACGATGCGCTCCAGCTCACGGCGGAAGCGGGTGTTGTCGAGCAGGTTGGACTTGAGGTCCTTGAGCAGATTGCGCATGGCGATGAGGTTGGCCAGCTCCGGCACCCGGCTCGCCACCGCCTCGGGAGAGAAGGACTTGAGGTTCTCGAAGCTCAGGTCCACGGTGAGATCCGCGCCGTCGTTGCCGATGCGATCGGGCACCGTGTAGCGCACCGAGGGCTTGAGCTCGGACATCACCGATTCGAGGTTGTCGCCGGAAATGTTGATGCGCTCACGCTCGCCGATGCGGCCCGTGCCCTTGCCGTTGCTGTAATCGCCGACCACCAGCATCTTGAAGGGGAGATCCACCTTCTTGCTGGCGCCGCCGGTTTCGACGTCGAGTGTGATGTTCACGCGCGCCTTGGGGATTTCGTTCTGGAAGCTTTGTGCCATGGGAGGCCCTCCTTTGCTTCGTAAGTAATGACGGTTCAGACCAGTTCCAAAGCCCGCGTCGGGTTCAATCCCGCGATCAGGCGCTCGCACTCCTCGACCACCGCGCCGGGGTGCATGCCTCCCTGCGCGACACCATTGCCGTTGCTGGTCTTTCTGAGCGCAATGGCCGCTCGCCGCAGCGACTCATAGAGCTGGGTGCCTACCTCGGGGTCCCACTCCATGACCTGCATCCCTTCCACACGGCGTTTGAGTTCCATCAGCAGTCCGTAAGCCACGTGGGCACGCTTCGCCCCGAGGCAAAGCTCCGCGCGCAGCAGATCGATGCGGCAGCGTTCCCGGGCGGTGGCCGCCGGCACGGCATCCAGCAGCGCGAAGGCGCGCCCGAGGTCCGGCTCGGCGCGCGCCTCGGAAAGGCGCTGCGCGAAGCTGTCGCCGGCATCGGTGTGCGCCTGCCCCCGGCCGCGCTGTGCGTCGAAACCCGCCAGCCACGCGCGGGCGGATTCGCCGGCAAAGGGGCCGCCGTCGGCGAAGTGCAGCGTGAGCACGGCAGGGAGGCGACGTGCAAACAGGGCGGCCTCGCCCTCGATGTAATCCTTCAGCGCTGCATCCGGAATCCCTGCCGCCAACTCGGCGAGACGCTGCTGGAGATCCAGGGACCACTGGAATCCCGGCTCGAACATCAGCCGCGCAGCGACCACATAGGCCTCGCGGGCGTCGCCGTCGCGCGCCGCGCCATCGATCTCCGTCCAGGCCCCTTCGCGCGGGGGCGCAATGCGCGTCACGCCGTTCTCGTGGGGCGGCTCGTTCAGAGCGCCCCAGCGCACGGCGCGGGCAAGGGCCGCCGCCTGCAACAGCAGCCCCTGGTCCAGCAGGGCGTCGTGCAGGACACGCCCATGGGCCAGGAACTGCTCCTGGGACAGGTCGCCTTTGGGCGGGGGCCCCAGGATGGGCGCATCGGGCACCGGCACCGACGCGGGGCTTGCCGCCGACCCGGCCCCGGGTGTCGGGTCGGCGGGGCGGTGTTCCTCCAGCCAGCGTGTCGCCGCGCTCCACCCGGCAGGTTCGTCCGCGTCGCTCTGGATGTGCTCGGCGCACAATCGGGCGATGGCCTCCAGGCTCTCGTCCAGGCTCTGCCATTGCTCGGGCCTGAGATCAGGCGCGGCGGCGCCGAGCAGGGCGTCCATGCGTGCGCTGTTGAGCCAGGCGACGGCCGCGGCCCGCTGGACGGGTTTGCGCGGATGCAGACTGTCCGCGTCCTGGGCCAGGACGCTGCGATAGACCAGTGCCGCGGTCATCAGGCCGCTGGCGCCAAAGCGCGCCACCAGCGCCAGTGCCAGGTAACCGGCAATGCGCAGGTCCTTCGCCTCGTCGGCGAGAAAGGCCAGCGATGCCTGGACCACCCGGCCCAGATCCGCCCCCTGCAGCTTGTCGATCTCCTGCTTGATGTCGACGAAGCTGTCCCGGTAGCGGGGATCTTCGTCGGGCTGCCCGGTCGCCAGCGGCGCACAGGCACCGCGCACCGCCGCCAGCATGGGCGCGAGATCCGTGGACTCGAAAAGCGCTTCCGGTTCCATGCTCAGTGCGGCCTCGACCAGTGGTACATGAGTTCCAGCAGCGTGCAGCTTGGCAACTGGATGGCGCCCACCGGTGCCGCCGCTTGGGAGATGTCGCCCTGGAAGTGGGTGGTGACGTCCATGGTGGTGCCGTCATGGCCGCCCAACCCCGCCAGCGCCATGAAGTAGGACGGCGGCGGCGGACGGAAGAACACGGTGATCTCTCCCGGCAGCTCGGCCTGGCTCCAGCGCCAGAAGGCGTGCGCGCGCCAGGGGCGGTCGCGAAACAGCGCATCGAACAGCGACAGCCAGAACAGCACGCAGCGGTGGCCCATGCTGCGCGGTCCGATGGGCAGGCGCACACCCCAGTTGATGCGCGCGGCACCGCGGGTGAGCAGCGTCTCCCTGAGCCGCAGGAACCCCGTCGTGAAATCGCGCATGCGGCGGGCGGAATCGCCCGCAAACCAGTGTTCCCCGAGATCGTCCGTGCGCGAAGCGCGCAGAGTGTGTGCGACATGCTCGAGCATGGCAGCACGGCTTCTTCGCGCCTCGCCCTCGTGCAGGGCGGCGAGGCCCTGGTCGAGGTTTTCGCGCCCCGCGTCGTTCGGCAGGCTCCGCCACCACTGCTCGGCGGCCTCCTGGAAACGGCCGAACATGTCCGCGTAGACCGAGGTCATCTCGGTGCCGCCCGTCGCGTCCGCGGCCCGATAGATCACCGCCGGATAGGCCCGCCCCGCACGATCGCGGCTGGGCACCAGAAGGCCCGCGCACGCGGGCAGCTGTTCGTCGCCCATCCACAGGAATCGCGTCGCCGGGAAATGCAGATCCCCGGCCGAGCCGGCGCCGTTCATGCGCCGGCCAAGGATGTTCATGCCCTCCTGCAGCCATTCCACCAGGCTCCTGCCCACGGCGTCCTGGTGACCCACGCGCACGAAGTCGTCCCGGCCCGGGAGCTTGCCGAACAGCC
The DNA here is from genome assembly GCF_002000365.1 of Thioalkalivibrio denitrificans. GTDB lineage: Bacteria > Pseudomonadota > Gammaproteobacteria > Ectothiorhodospirales > Ectothiorhodospiraceae > Thioalkalivibrio_A > Thioalkalivibrio_A denitrificans. The sequence goes on from NZ_MVBK01000062.1 coordinate 13,501, forward strand.
GGGGGGCATCCGCGGCCTCGCGGCGCTGCGGGATGGCGGGTTGTCTGGCGAACAGTTCCTTCCACATGGCGCGCCTCTCACTCCGCCCTTGACAGGGCGGCCTCGCCGAAGGGGGAGGACGGCAGCCGGAAACCCGCGAACAACCGTTCCTGGATGAAGTTCTGCTGCCGGTCCGCGCGCAGCCGGAAGCGGATCTCGTGGCGGTTGCCGGCGTTGTCCTGCAGCCGCCACTCGGTGGCGTAGACGTCTCCGCTCAGGTTTTGCAGGTTGGCCTCGGAGAGCAGGCGGAACAGACCCCACACGCCGTCCACCTGGCGCTCGGCGCTGTAGCGCCCGGTGTGATCGAGGCCGCGGATGCGCGCACCGAACGCGCCGGTTTCTCCGGGCCAGACGAAGCGGCGCCACTCCTGGGGTTCGTTTCGATAGCGGTAGGTCTGGCCGTTGCTCTCGAACACCACCTCGCTCATGCCCGGCGTGGGGATCGGGTAGAGATGGAACGTGACCACGGGTTCACGGCCGCCGCCCGCGAACAGGCTGGAGGAGACGTTGCGGGCCCGCTCCAGGCCGGTGAAGAACTGGGGGCTGAAGCGCGGGCCGATGCCGATCCAATCTCGTGCGCGCCAGCGCCCCTGCTGCTCGTGCATGAAGGCGGAGAGATTCTCGCCGGCGAAACGCCACAGGATGCCCTGATCGGGGTGGAAGAAATCCACCACGTCCACGATGGCGGCATCCTCGCCGCGGGGGTCGAAGGGGAAGCGGTCGGCCAGGCGGCGCTGGAAGGGCTGCGTGACCGCATTCTGCCATTCGCGCTCGATGTCCCTGGAGGCTTCATGCACGACGGTGCGCCATGCCTCGCGCACCGGGGAACGGAACAGCGGCTCCACCATGCGACGCGTGCCCGCGTCGATGCCGCTGAACAGGGAGGAAATGGTCACCCAGCTCTTGTAGAGCTCGGTGTCCAGCGCACGGCCGGAGAGCAACGCGGCCGAGTACAGCCGCGAGTCACGCGCCGGGTCGGACGCGGAGGCGAGCGCCTGAAGTTCGCCCTGGACAGCGCTGAGCAGGGCCAGGTACTGGCTCATGCGCTCGCTGACGGGCTGCTCCTCCATGGGCGTGAACACGCGGCGGATGTCCTGCAACGGCCGGTCCAGTTCGGGCACCACGGCCGGTTCGGAGCGCCCGGATGCGCCAGCCGCCTCGGCGAGCACCGCGGTGTTGCCGGCAGGCTCCTGAACGTAGAGGTTCTGGGCAATCCAGCGCGCCACCTGGGCCAGCGGTCCCTGGACGTCGGAGAGCACCAGCAGGTCTTCCACGGCGCTGTTGAGGCCGGAGAGCCGACCGACCCGCAGGCCGCCGATAAAGCCCGTCCAGGTTTCGCGATACTCGTCGAAGTAGAACGCGCGCAGCCGGCGCGTCAGCTCTTCCGCCAGCTCCCCGGAGTTCTCCACGGGGTGATTGCCCGGCAGGCGATCACCGTCGATCACCCAGTCGCCCTGTGTGGCGGCAGTGACGAGGGCGTCGATCTCGCCGGAGATGAATTCCTGCCAGGCGGCGTGGGTGTACATGCCGTGCACCGACACCTGGGAGCTGACCAGGTGCGCCCCGCGACGGCCGATCACCTGGGTGAGCGGGATCTCCGCGTAGCGGGCGCGCGCCTTGCGCGTCACCTGGGCGTAGAGATACTCGGGGCTCGGATCGGTGGACAGGTGCGTGCGCGCCACGCTGATGAGGGTCTCGTCGCGTGGCGCGGTGGCAAAGTCGCTGTCATCCACCGCGAAGCGTTCCATGAACATGGCCACCAGCGCGGCGGCGGGATCGTCACCGTTGCGCGGCGCCCCTTCGGCAGCATCGTTGGCGGGACCCTTGTCCGGGGATACCGGGGCGAACCCCGCAACGGACCACAGATCCTTGAGGGCCGCGGCGACCTCGTCGCGGTCCATGCGCTCGCGGTCGGTCATCATCAGGTAAAGGCGGAGGGTGTCGTAGTAGCGCTGGCGCAGATCGTCGCGCGCCGCCGCATCCGCCTCGGCCCAGCGAGCGGAGACGCTTCCCAGACGATGCTCCAGCACCTGCACCGCCTCGCTGTAAAAGGCCCTGTGCATGGCGTGCACCATCGCCTCTTCGAGCGGCTCCACATGCCGCCCCGCACGGTAGGTGCCGCCGCGCAGGCGCAGGGGCCGATGCGCCTCGTAAGCCAGCAGGCGCTGGTGATGGGCGGAGGCGTCGAGCAACGCCTTGCCCGCCTGCGCCGGCTCGACGCGCGGCGACAGCACGGCCTTCTCCAGACCCTCCAGCACGGCCTGACCCTGGTGCAGCAACACGGCATTGGCGGTGTATGAGCCGGCCAGCACGAAGGAGACCAGCGTGACCGCGGCGATGCCGGCCACGGCGGTCAGCGCCTTGCCGATGCGATGCCCCCAGAGGAGCTTGCGGGTGCGCGCCACGGCCTCCCGGTTGGGGAAGATCACCCGCGAGAACAGGTCCTTGATGAAGTAGGCGCGGCTCTCGGTGGCGGGCGCACTCTCGCTGTAGCCGAAGGCGTCGCTGAGCGAACCGATCACGCGCTCCAGCGGCTTGCCCTCCTGGGTGCCGCTGGTGAGGTAGACGCCGGAGAACTCGGGCATCTCCTGGTAGGGATTGGGTTTGAACAGCAGGGTGACGAAGTCGCGCAGCCGCTCGCGCGCAGCGCTCAACTGGTTGGGGAAATCGAACACCTCGGCCTTGCGGTCGAGGCGGCGCTGCAGGGCCAGCTTGTGGAAGCGCTGGCCTTCCAGGCGCGTCTGGAGCGACTCGATGTGGGCGTCGAACTGGGCCGCGAGATCGGTCTCCTTGTGGCGCGGGTCGAGGAAGAAACCCCACACCTGTTCGCGGTCGTTGGCGCCCAGATCCTCGAAGTAGGCGGTAAAGCCCTTGACCAGGTCCACCTTGGTGAACACCAGGTAGACGGGGAACACCAGCTTGAGCGTGGTGATCAGTTCGTTGATGCGCTCGCGGATGATCTTGACGTGACGCTCGAGCTGCGCGGCGTCGGCGGTGAGGATGTCGGGCATGCTCACCGCCACGATCACGCCGTTGACCGGACGGCGCGAGCGGTACTTGCGCAGCATGCGCAGGAAGGCCATCCATTCCGGGTGATCCTCGGACTCCGTGGTGTAGCGTCCGGCGGTGTCGAGGATCACCGCCTCGTCGGAGAACCACCAGTCGCAGTTGCGGGTGCCGCCGAAACCCTGGATGTGCTGGTCGCCGTGCTGCGCATAGGGGAAATGCAGCCCGGAGTTGCGCAGCAGCGTGCTCTTTCCGGCCGCGGACGGACCGATGATCATGAACCAGGGCAGCGCGTAGAGCGCGGCGCTGCCGCGGTGCTTGATGCCGAGATCAGATGACTTCAGCGCGCTGATGGCCTCCTTCATCTTCTCCTGCAGGGCCTGGATGTCCAGCATGTGGGAGTCTTCGGAAGCGAGTTCCCGGCCCAGGCGTGCGCCGCGGCGGCGCACGATCAGGAAGCGCACGAGCTGGTAGATCAGCACGCAGGCGATCAGCGCGCCGATGAGCAGCAGGCGGCCCTGGGCGCTGGTGAGCCCCAGGATCGGCCCCAGCAACCAGATGAGCGCCACCAGCGCGATCAGGCCGAAGGCGATGCTGCCGGCCCGGCTCAGGATCAGCGGCGCCAGAAGGGAGATCGCGCGGTTCATGGGTCACCTCGCTGCGGCTCGGCGGCTGCTTCGGGCTCGGGTTGCGACACAAGCTGCGGCGCAGGCGCGTGCACCGGGGCACTGGCGATGGCGGTGACCAGGGTGTCCACCTGCGCCACGCTCTCTCGCGCGAGCGTCTCGGCGCGCACGGTGTAGAGGCTGTAGGCGCCCACCACCAGCGCGGCGCTGATGCTCACGATGGCCCAGTAGGGGACGTCGCGCTGAACCCGCGCCATGAAGCCCTGGTTCGGGATGCCGGCGGGCGAGAGCTTCGGCTCGGCGGCGCCGCGATGGGTCTCGATCTGGCTGCGCAGGTCCACCTGCAAAGCCATGAGTTGCTCCACGCCCCGGATGCGGTAGATCCCCTCGAAGCCGAGCTGGAGGCACACGTAGTAGAGCTCCAGCACATCCAGGTGGCGTTCGGCATTCTGGCGCAGCGACGCAACACGCTCGAAAAAGCGCTCGCCTGCCAGGTGGTCGCCGAAGAACTCGATCTGCAGGGGCTTGTCCATCCATGCCTTCCGGCCCGGCCAGTCGGAGGAGAGCACCGCCTCGTCCACGAAGGCTGTGAGCGCGTACTTGGCGTCCTGCACGTCCGACAGCGGGAGTTGCAGCTCGAAAGCGCGGCGCTCGAGCATGTCGAACCCCGCCAGCAGCGAATCGCGGAAGCTGTCGGGCAGACCGGCACCACGATCCTCACAGCGCAGGCGCGATACCAGGCTGAACAGGTTGGCACTGCACTCGAGGTAAGGATTCAGCATGGGATCACCTAGTCATCCACGCGCACCAGCTCGAACTGGGCGCTTCGATAAGGTGCCGGCACGAACAGGGCCAGGCTGCGCTTCTCCAGCACGTCCTTCCACGAGTCGCCCCCGGGCTCGAGGCGGAAGTACTCGTAACCGGCCTTGATGGCGAGCGTGCTCGGGGGATGCGCGTCGTACGTGAGCGGCACACCGGGCAGCGCGCTGGAGACCAGGAACTCGAGCTGATCGGCGGCCGCCACCTTAGCCTGACGCGTGAACGGGGTGACCCATGCCGGGTCGCCGGCGTCCATGCGCACGGCGAGATACAGGTGCCCGCCGGCACCGAGCGCCTCCTCGATGCCGCGCGCCTCGTACTGGGCATCGGAGGTGCGCTCCAAAGTGAGCTGCGCCCGAGGGGCGGGCATGGCGGCGTCGATCAGTTCGCGCAGACGGGTTTCGAGGGCGTCGAAACAGGGGCCCGGGTCGCCGTGGCGGTAGGGCGGCGGCGCCCAGAAAGGGTCGCTCGCCACGTGCACCTGGATCTCCGCGCAGCAGTGCGCAAGGCACTCGAACAGCCGCTCGGGGTGCACCCGGCCCTGGCCGAGGAGATGGGTGAGTTGCATCTGTGTGCGGGCAAGCACACTGAGCACCACCGCCACCACCGGATCCCGCCCGTAGCCCTCGCGGCCCTGGGGCGCACGCACGGGGCGAAGCTCAGCGAGCGCCCGGCTGCGCGCGCTCATCAGTTCCAGCATGCGTTCGGCGAGCACCTGCAGTCGCGGCGCGGCGGACAGGAACATGGAGGGCGCGACGAAGGTGTCGTCCACGCGGTAGGCGCCATCGCCCTTGGGGATCAGGCGCACCACCGGCATGTGCGCGTACGGCTCGCCGGGCTGCAGGTCGAGCAGCAGGGAGAGGTTGGCCCGGGCAAGCGCCACCTCGCGCTCCCGGGACGGGTCGTACTCGTCGGGCACCTCGGCGTAGTCCACCACCCAGGCGCCCTGCCGGCCGCTGCCCGAGGCATAACCGTTGATGCCCACGGCCTCGCGATTCGCCGGCATGGCGATCGACACCACCACCGGCTCCTGCGCAGGGCTGGGCAGCCCGCAGGAGAGCACGCCGTCGTCGGCCTCGTTGAAGGCGAGCGTGCGGCCGTCCTGAAAGAGGCCCTGGACGGCCCGGATGCGGAGCTGCCCGCTTTCCAGGGCGTCGGGGTCGTAGTCCAGGTGGGCAATGCCCCAGCCCAGGGGCACCAGGCTGCGCAGGCGGTGGTTGACGGACTCCTCGTTGAGGCGATCCCACTGCTGGAAGTGCTGCTGCCCCAGCAGCAGGCCTTCCGTCCAGATGACTTTGCGAAGTGTCTTCATGGGCATTCCCTTGCGCCGCCGGCGGTCAGTCCACGATGCTCAGGGAGTTGCCGCGCAGGCTCACCGTCACCCGCTGATTCATCCGGCGGCCCATCTGGCCCATGGGCAGCGGCCTGATCGCCCGCCAGCCGTCGTCTTCGGGCGCTCGGAAGATGGCCACCACGCCCACGTACTCGGCTTGCGGGTTGCGCTTGAGCTCCAGTTCATGGGTCGTGCCGGGATTGAGGATCATCTCCTCGCGGGTCAGGGCCGCGTCGCCGAGGGACTGCACGTCCTGTTTCCACAGCGACTCGAAGGTGGCGTTGGTGAAGTTGCGGGCGTCGGCGAGCTGGTAGACGCGCACCACCACCGGCAACGGGTTGCCCTCGTCACTCATGTTGAGGTTCGCCGTGCTGGAGAGGTCGACGCGCACCTGGGGCCCGCTGCAGGCGGCAAGCAGCAGGACCAGCAGGACGAGCACGCCGGATCGAAGCGTGAGTGGATTCATGAATCACCTGTGTGTCGGCAGGAGGGTTGGGCTTCGTCGGCCGCGGACCGGCGGTTCAGGTCCTGTTCGCGCGCCCGGGCATAGGAGCAGGCCAGCGCCGGCGCGACGATGCGCTGGAAACGGGCCTGATCGTCCTCGACCAGTGCGCGCAGGCGGCTGACACCGAACAGGCGGTCCTTCGCACGGTGCAGCCACGCCATGGGGCCCCTCGGAGCGTGGGCCTCGAGCGCGGAGAGCGCGACACCGTCCACGGCGCGCAGCAGCGCCAGCTGGTGTTCGCAGAGATCATCGAAGAGGTTGCGGATGGGGTCGACGCCATCGGCGCCGGCGAGCATCCAGTCGCGCAGCACGGCTTTCGCGTCGCCGTTGCGAAAGGGCTCCACATCGCTCAGGAAGACGCGCTCGTCGTTGAGGCCCAGCTCACGGGCGAGGCGGCGCTGGCCTTCCACGAGGCGTGCCACGCCGCGCACAAGTTCGCGCGCGGACAGGCGCACATCAGGTTTCTGTCGGGTCTGTTCGGGGGAGTGCGGGCGCGTGGACGCCCGTGCGGCGGATCCCGTTGCGGGATCGCCCGGTGCCGCGTCATGCAGCCTGGCGGTCTGATGCTCCATGGTCGGTGCCATTCCCTAGGCGATGTGCCTTATCCGATGTGATCCGTGGGCGCTGATGGTCCAACTGCTCTTCCGTGCGCCCTGCACTTCCTGCGTGGCTGACCTTCCCGGCCGCCGCGCCTTGCGCATCCGCTCGCGTACAGCGATTCGGTGATGCGGTCACCTTTGATAGCAAGCTTTCCAGCCGGCTGTCAATGTGACAGGGGTCGCAAGATATACCCGATTGCCGCATCGGATCAAGTGGGGAAGTTCACATTGCTGCCGCCACGCAGATGGAATGGACACGGGGGGCGAAGGCATGGTAGACAACACCCCTGAAACGGATTCACCAGGACCCCGGTCGCCACGGAGGACAACGCGACATGAGCACGGACGTTCCCTTCCAGCGCGTACGCGCCCACCTCGAGATTGCCGGCGAGCCCCTGCGCGTGGAGCGCATCCACGGGCGCGAGGGCATCAGCCGCCTGGCCTCACTGGACGTGGACGTGGTCGGCGACGGCTTTGCCGTCTCGGCCCTGATGGGCGCCCCGGCGCGGCTCTCGCTTGCCGGCGAACAGGGCGGGGCCTGGCAGTTTGCCGGCCTCCTCACCGCCTGTGGCCCCAACCCCGACGCGGCGGCCGACTGGTGCGGCGAGCACCCCTTTCGCGTGACGCTTTCCTCGGCGCTCCATCGCCTGACGCTGGGCGAGGACGACCGGCTGTTTGTGGGCATCAGCGATGTGAATCTGGCGCATCTGCTTGGTGCCGCCTCGGGGCTTGCGGTGCAGGCCGGGGGGCTGCGGGCGCGCTACCCGGTGCGCACCGGCATCCTGCAGTGCAACGAAAACCACTACGCTGTGCTCACGCGAGCGCTCGCCCGTGCCGGCATCTGGTTTTACTGCGCGCCCGTCGATGGCGTGGAGACCCTGGTGCTCCATGACGATGCGGGCGCGGTGGCGGCCGCGCTCGATGCGCTGCTGCCCTGGCAGGGCGTGGACGCCGGCTGGGCGCGGCGCAGCCCCGGCGTGTTTGGCTTCGCCGAGCGCACCGAGGCCGTACACCGGCGCATCCACGTGCACGGACGCCTCGCGGACGGTCGGCCGTACCGGGCCGAGGCCGACACCGGGCTCGGCGAAGGCACTGCCTCGAGCATCGCCTACGGGCTGCACACCCCCGAGGCCCTCGCAGAGCGCGCCCGGGTCCTGTGCGAACGCGCCCGCACCCGCCACCTCACCCTCTCGCTTGAGACCACCGCACTCATCCCCGGCCCGGGCCGCTGGCTCGAGATCGGTGAGCTGCCCGGTGCGCGCGCAGACCTCCCCCGCCCCTGGCTGATCGAGGCCGTGGAACACGAGGCGCGGGCCGCAGACGACGGCTGGCTGGCCTATCGCAACCGCCTCACCCTCAAGCCCCGCGCCCAGGCCTACCGCCCCGAGGCGCCCGAGCGCGAACGTCCGTTGCCCGAGTTCATCGCCGCGCGCATCGAAGGTGCCGGCCCGAGCTTGGATGGCGAAGGCCATCAGCAGGCCCGCGCGCTGTTCGAGGCCATCGCCCCCGTGGGCGGCAGCGCGCGCCCCTGGCTGTCACGGCTCACCCCCTACGCCGCGCCCCCCGGCGAGGACGACGCCCGCCCAAGCGGTTGGGTCACGCCCTTTCACGAGGGCCAGGAGGTGCGCCTGATCTGTCTGGGCAACGACCCGGACGGCTTCGCCGTGCTCTCGGCGGGCGCCTTCAACGCCGCCCAGCAAAATCCGGTCACTGCGGACAACCCCAGCGAGCACCGCTACCAGACCGTCTGCGGCCACACGCTGGTCATGGACGACCTCAAGGGCGAAGAGGTCATCAGGCTGCACACCGCCGGCGAACAGCACCTGCTCTCGCTCAACGCCCACTACGACGCCCATACGCTCAGCATGATCTGCCGCCAGGGCCCGGCCGCCGCCTACGCCCATGGGCGCTTCTCCATCACCACCGGCGCAGACGTCAACGAGCGCATCGGTGACAGCCGCACCCACCTCATCGAGCAGGCCGCGCACACCGAGACCCGCCAGGGCCCCATCCACCACCAGGCCGCCACCACGCTCAGCGCGCTCGCCCACGCGGGCGTCGAGGTACTGGCCGGGCAGGACCTTCAGTTCAAGGCCGGCACCGACACGGAACTCGTGAGCGGCCGGGACATGCGCCTGAGCGTCAGGCGCGGGGATTTCACCGCCACCGTCTCCGGTGACCTGCGCATCCAGGCGGACGGAGACCTGATCATCGAATCCCTGGACGGCAGCCCCATCTTCGTGGGCACCCCCGAGGGCGGCATCACCATCGACACCGCCAACGAGGAGGTCACCATCCACGGGCGCGACATCGACATCGAGGGCGAGCGCGTGGAGATCCTCGGGCAGGTCAACTACTCGACCGGCGCCCCGGGCGCCCCCGATACGCCAAAGATCGACGATGTTCCGGTGCTACAGCCCACCGCGCCGCTGGTGCCGGCGGGCGAGCCGGCGGTCATCCACCCCGCCTGGGTGCAGGCGCGCGTCGCGCTCGGCGAAGAAGCACACCTGGCCTTCACCGTGCGCGACGCCGAGGCCGGCAAGGCCGTCGAGGTTGAGATTCTCGATGCCAATGGCGATCCCGTCGATCGGATCGAGCACCGCCTTACCCAGGGCCACGGCCGAGAGACGCTCGCCTGGGCCCCGGACGCCGCGCATCAGGCGAAGATTCGTCCCCTGGAGGCCGATCCGCACGACGACGAGCTCCGTGGTCCAGAGGGACTTCATTTCCGGGTCCTGATGGACGGACTCCCGAGCGAGACCTCCGGCCCGCTGCTGCTCACCGCCGATCTGGAGATCGAACACCGCGACACCCAGGACAGGCCCCTGGACGAGGGCATCGAGGTCCGGCTTGCCGACGCCGAGGGCACTATTCACAGCGCGTACACCGACGCCCAGGGCCGCAGCCTTTACCGGCGGGTGCCCGTCGGCGTTGTTGACTGGGTGTTCGGGAGCGCCTCTGCCGCCGAGACGGTGCGCGTGGACGATACGCTCATCGATCCCTGTCGCCACGTGGGCTGCCAGGTCATCGACGGCGCACCCTTGATTCACACGAAGTCCCATCACCTGCCGCCGCCGGTGATGATCAACATCCGCGACGATGCCCCCGATGATGCCCCCCGCCTGCTCAGCGAGCGTGAACTCGACTACTTCCGTGAGCAGGGCAACAATGCGCTCGTCTTCATTCACGGCTACAACGTTGCGCTCGGTGAGCCGGGCAGACACTTCGAGGGGGTCCGCAAGGTATCCGCGCGCATGAGCGCCTTTCATGCGCGCTGGGAACGCGCGGACTGGGCCGCGCGCCCGGCCACCGTTCATCAGGACGTCGAGGCGTTGCGCAGGCGTTACCCCCGCCACGCCGAGAAACTGACCGATCACGCCCTGAACGGTACCGCCGCCCACAACTGGCGCGTGCACCTGGAGTACCAGCTCAACCGCGCCGCGGGCTTTGACGGCAGGGACTACGAGCCCTACACCCGCATCCTCGCGGTCGCCTGGAGCGGCGACGTCCTCGCCCATGACTTCCATCGCTCGGAACTCAATGCCCAGCGCGCGGGCAGACGCCTCGTACCGCTGCTCTGGCAGCTGCACGAGGCGGGCCTCAAAATCAACGTCATCACCCACAGCCTGGGCGCCCGCGTGCTGCTGACCGCCCTCAACGTCCTCGGCGAGCAGCACACCGACCTCCTCGACCACGCCTTCCTCTGGCAGCCGGCGGTGGCCGACAATGCGCTGAGCAACTCGCCTGCCAGCGACCCCAATCCCTTCAAGGTGGGGGTGTTTCCCTACGCACACCGCGCCGCCAGGCAGTTCGTGGTGCTGCACTCTGTCAACGACCCGATCCTGGGCGGGCGCCCGCGCCTGGCCCTGATCGCCCGTCACCTGGGGGTGTCCACCGCTGAACTCAATGCGCGGGTCGCCACGATGACCCGCAACTCCGTGAGTCAGGCGATCAACGCATGGGCGGCGGCCCTGCTGCGCCCCGACGAGCATGAGGCCACCTTGTGGGAGGCGGCCATCGGCACCCTGGGCGGCGCCTACCCGAAGAAGTGGTGGCCCGTCCCCACGGCCGGACTGGGCGGGCCGCTTGCGGGGCTCTACGATGACTATGCGCCGCTTGCGTTCAGCACCCCGGGCAGCGGTGGTGCGTCGCGCTGGGTGCACCCGGAGAGCTGGAAGCGGCTCGAGCTCGCGCTCATGCAGGAAATGCATGAACACGAACACCTGGACATGGCGATGGACGACCCGGACTCGGTGCCCGAATACCGCCTGCTCAACCCCATCGCTACGCGTGGCGTGATCCGCGAACACCATGTGAAGTGCTACCTGGAACATCTGCGGGCACTGATCGAGAACGGCTTCACAACCGGCACAGCGCCGAGACCGGCGTTGGGGCATGTGGGCTTTGAGGAGATACGGAAAGTGGATCAGTTTGTTCGTGACCAATTGGAGGCGGAGCGATTCGCCTTCGTCAAACAAGACCAGTGGCTTTTCACCCACAGCGGGATGAGGATTCCGGACGACCGGTTGTTTGAGGAGGTCTACGTCAATCAGATATGGAGGCGGTTCCTTCGCACGTCAGGGTTTGGCCATTACTCATGATGCAACGCAGGCGATTACTGGTTTGGGCGCTTTCCGGGATCAGCGCCGCCCTGGTGCTCTTGGTGTGGCTTTATGCCTATGCGGACTCTCCCCGAGCACCGGTAATGTCCGTTTCCGTATCGGGCGACGGACTCTTCGCCATATCGGTTCATCGCGACACGTCACTCGTTCTGTGGGATCTGGCAAGTAAGGACAATTCTCGCATCGCTGATGATGCCAATCTCTACTCGGCACACTTTCCCGCTGACGGGCATGTATTCCTGTGGCAGGACATGGAGAACGTCGTTCGACGCCAACATGTGGATGGCTCCGTGTTGGAGACCTTTGCACACGTGCCGACCTACGGGCATGTGAGTACTGCCGACGACAGTGTCTATGTCTCTTCTGACGAGCGATATGCCATACGTGTTCGGCTGGGGCAAGAAACGCATCTCTTGAAGCGCGAGGGCGGGTCCTTTCCGGGTTTCGGGAAGGTGTTGAATCTGGCAATGGACCGGGAGGGACGGTACTTGGTCACAGGGGGTTTCGGCTCACCGCATGATCGGGACCACTGGCCCCTGGATGAGCAGGCCGAGATCGGATATGAGGATCTCGTTGGAACAGTCCTCTGGTCCCTGGAAACCCTCGAACCCATCGCCAAGCTCTCCGGCAACACCGCCAAGACCCACGCCACCATCAGCCCCGACGGGCAGTGGGTGGTCAGTGGGGATGAGAACGGGATCGGGCTGTACTGGAATACCGATCGTCCTGAAGAGCGCTTTCGGATGGCAAGCTACTTCCATGGCTTGTTCCTCGGTACTCATGAGCCCGGCGATCCCAGAAACCGGGATCGTTCAGGCCTGATTCCCGCTCCAGACGACGCCACCGATACCACCATTGCCGTGAAATTCATCCACAACAGCCGCTACTACCTGCGCTTTGGCTACGACAGTCACTACGCCGCCCTGTTCGAAGTGGACAACCCCTGGCCGCTCAAGTACTTCGATCTGGGTAAGCGACCCTTCCCCGCCGTCTCCCAGTATTCCCGCAACCTCGCCATCGACACCGCCCCCGAGGCCGGCATCCTGGTGATGGGGCAGCGCGACGGCTCAGGCATTCTGGTCTATCGCTTCGATCCCGAGGCACTCACCCTGGAGCGGGTCTGGGTGGGCAGATAGACAGTCCCTTCACCACCACACAAGGAGGTGTTTCATGCTCGTACTCACACGCCGTGCAGGCGAGGCCGTTCGCATCGGAGAGGACGTGGTGATCTACGTTACGGGCGTCAACGGCTCCCAGGTCAAGGTGGCCATCGAGGCGCCCGATGAGGTGCGCATCCTGCGCGAGGAACTGCTCGCGCACCCTCCCAGAATCCGCACGAGGGATGCGGCCGTTCGTTGATACACGGGGTTTCCGTGCTGGCAAGTTCGCCCCGTGAGGCACCGGGTAGCGCAGGGCCATTCCGCCCGACTCACTTGCCGATACAGAAGGTGGAGAAGATCCTCCCGAGGAGGTCGTCGGAACTGAAACGGCCGGTGATCTCGCCAAGGCTTTCCTGGGCGAGACGCAGATCTTCGGCGACCAGTTCGGGGGCGCGGCTCTGGGCGAGGGCGCGGCTGGCATTGGCGACGTGGCTGGCGGTTCGGTCGAGCGCGTCCAAGTGGCGGCGTCGGGCGAGGAACAGACCTTCGCCGCCAGCATAGCCCGTTTGTGCCTTGAGATGTGCGCGCAGGTGGTCCACGCCCTCCCCCGTGACCGCGCTCAGGTAGATGCGCGCATCGCGCTCACCGGGGGCCGCACCGCTGAGGTCGATCTTGTTATGCGCGGTGATCACGGGCAGCGATTTCGGGAAGCGTGCGCGCATCGCAGCCTCCGCATCGCCTTCGCCGAGGGTGTCGTCGATGACCAGCAGGACGGCGTCGGCGGTCTCGATCTCGGACCACGCGCGACGAATGCCCTCCTGTTCCACTGGGTCGTCGGACTCGCGCAGGCCGGCGGTGTCGATCACATGCAAAGGCAGGCCGTCGAGGCTCACCGTTTCGCGCAGCACGTCGCGGGTGGTGCCGGGGATGTGGGTGACGATGGCCGCTTCACGCTGCACGAGACGGTTGAGCAGGCTGGACTTGCCGGCGTTGGGGCGGCCGGCGATGACCAGGCGCATGCCTTCGCGAAGCAGCGCGCCCTGGGACGCGCCGGCCCTCAGTGTGTCGAGTCGTTCGTCGAGCGCGTTGAGACGTTCGGCCACCTGCGCCTCACGCAGGATGTCCACGTCCTCGTCAGGAAAATCCAGGGCCGCCTCCACGGAGACACGCAGCGCCGTGAGCCTTTCCAGCAGTTCGTCCACCTGATTCGACAACGCACCTTCAAGGGCGCGACGTGCGCTGCGCGCCGCCTGGGCGGAACCGGCCTCGATGAGGTCGGCCACCGCCTCGGCCTGGGCGAGATCGAGGCGGCCGTTGAGGAAGGCGCGCTCGGTGAATTCGCCAGGGTGTGCCGCGCGGCAGCCCAGTGCCAGACAGCGCGTAAGCAGGAGGTCGAGGACCACGGGCCCGCCGTGCCCCTGGAGTTCGAGCACGTCCTCGCCGGTATAGGAACGGGGGCCGGGGAAGTAGAGCGCGAGGCCGTCGTCGATGACTTCGCCCTCTGCGCCCCGGAACACGGCATGGATCGCGCGGCGCGGGGCGGGCAGGCGGCCGAGAACCGCCTCGGCCACGGCCGTGGCGCGGCGCCCGGAAACACGCACCACGCCGATGCCGCCGACGCCGGGCGGCGTGGCGACAGCGGCGATGGTGTCTTCGGGGGAGTCGGCCATGATGGCGTCCAAGTCGGCCTTCAGGCCGACCTGCGAGTGCCCGGGAGCCGCGTCAGGCCTTCTTGGCCTGTTGCTCGATGTTTCGCGTGATGTACCACTGTTGCGCGATGGACAGCAGGTTGTTCACGAACCAGTAGAGCACGAGCCCGGCCGGGAAGAAGGCGAAGAAGACGGTGAACACCACCGGCAGGGCCATCATGAGCTTCTGCTGAACCGGGTCCATGGGCGCCGGGTTGAGCTTGTACTGGGCGATCATGGTGGCGCCCATGAGCAGCGGCAGCACGAAGAACGGGTCGCGGGTGGACAGGTCCTGTATCCACAGGATCCACGGCGCCTGGCGCAGTTCCACGCTCTCCAGCAGCACCCAGTACAGCGCGATGAACACCGGGATCTGCACCAGGATGGGCAGGCAGCCGCCCAGCGGGTTGATCTTCTCCTTCTTGTAGAGCTCCATGAGCGCCTGGTTCATGCGCTGCTTGTCGTCGCCGTAGCGCTCCTTGAGCTGCATCATCTTCGGCTGCACGGCGCGCATTCGGGCCATGGACCGGTAGCTGGTCTCGGACAGCTTGTAGAACACCAGCTTGATGAGCAGGGTGAGGATGATGATCGACCAGCCCCAGTTGCCCACGAAGTCGTGGATCTTGTCCAGCACCCAGAACAGCGGCTTGGCGAGGAAGGACAGGATGCCGTAGTCCACGGTGAGTTCGAGGCCGGGGGTGACGGCGCGGAGCTGCTCCTGGAGCTTGGGGCCCACCCAGAAGCGGCTGGTGAAGGTGGTGGACTCGCCGGGCTCGGCGGTCTGGGCCTCGGAGCGCATGCCGATGATGTGCTCTGGGCGCGTGGCGGTACCCACCACGCGCGTGTAGAACTGGTTGATCTCGTCCTCGAACGGGACCCAGGCGCTCAGAAAGTAATGCTGGATGATGGAGATCCAGCCGCCCTCCACGTCCTTGTCCAGGGGGCTCGTGGCCATGTCCTCGAAGGAGAGTTTTTCATAGCGGCCGTCGTGATAGGCGGCGCCGGTGAAGGTGTAGAGAAACCAGGTCTCTCGACTGGGTGTGGCGCCGTGACGCAACTGGCGGTACTGGCGTCCGATCCACGGGTCGTCACTGTGGTTCTCCACGTGATGGTCCATCTGCACCAGGAAATCGCCGCGGCGGAAAGTATACGTCTTGGTGACGCGGATGCCGGTGTCGCTGGTCCAGGTCAGCGGCACACGCAGCTCGTCCTGCCCTTCACGCAGACGGTACTCCTGTTGCGGGGCCGAGAAGATGGCATGGTGGCTTGGCGCACGGTCCTCGTGTTCGATGCCCGGCACACGGTCGTGGATCAGCCCCGACTGGGCCACGTACTGGCGCACGCGTTCGTCCAGGATGCGCACCGGGTCATCGGGGGTTCGAAGACTGGTCGGAAAGGTGGGCAGATCGGCACGCACCAGGTCGCCGCCGCGGGTGTCGATCTCGATGTCCAGGACATCGGTGACCACGCGGATGCGGCCGCGATCCCGTTCCGGCACGGCTTCGACGGGGACGTCCTGCGCCTCGGCAGCCGGGGCGTCAGGCAGATCCATGGGCCGCGGTGCCGGCGCCGCCTCCGGTGCATCCGGTCGGTCCCGCTCGACTTCGGCCACTTCCGCCGGGTCGACCGGGGGGGGCTGAGGGCCGTAGTCGCGCTGCCACGCCTGCCAGATGAGGAACAACACCAGCAACAGCGAGATGTAGAGGACGGGACGAAGGTTATCCATGAGCGGGTTTCGCTATCGGTGCGCGTGTTTACGTTCGTGGGTTTCGGGGACCGGATCATATCCGCCTTCGCACCAGGGATGACAGCGGCCAAGGCGGCGCACGGTGAGCCAGCCGCCACGCAGGGCGCCGTGGCGTTCAATGGCTTCGATGGCGTAACAGGAACACGAGGGCGTGAAGCGGCAATGCTGACCCACGAACGGAGACAGCAACAACCGATAGGCCTGTATCAGCAGGATCAGGGGCTTTCGCATGCGGCGCTCAACCTTGCCCAGAAGCGGTCCAGGGATGCCCGGATTCGCTGGTTGTCCCAGTCTGTGACGGCCGGCCGACACATGACAACAATATCCACCGACACAAGCTGCTCGCGGTTTCGCCGGAAGGACTCCCTCACCAGTCGCTTGATGCGCTGCCGGTCAACCGCGCGACGCGCACATTTGCGCGAGATGGCCAGTCCGAGGCGGGCGCCCTCGCCCCCGTTGTCACGCACCAGGAGCGTGAAGCCGGTGTCGTTCAGGCGCCGTGCTTGCGCGAAGACCTGTCGGTACTGGGCGGGCTGCGTCAGCCGGACCGACCGGGGAAACGCCTGCGCCCGGGACGCGGCCAAGAGGCGACGCGCGTCAGGGGCAGAGGCGAACCCGGCCCTTGGCACGCCGTGCGGCCAGGATCTTGCGCCCGGCCCGGGTGGCCATACGGGCACGAAAGCCATGGGTGCGCTTGCGGTGCAGATTGCTTGGCTGGAATGTACGTTTCATGTGCGCTTGGACCGGTTGCGTTTATTCCGACGGACCGAGGGAAATGCCGCCCGGCCAAAGCGGGCTAAAGTACCCAGTCCGCCGCGGGCTGTCAATCCTGAGGCCCCGAAACGGCCTTGTTCAGGGGTGTGGATAAGTGCTGGCGCTGGGGGTAGACTCTTGGGCCTTGTTTCCCCTTTTAGCCTACAGCCACCGTCACGGAGAGGTCGACCTTGGCCGTCAGTCCCCTTTGGCAACAGTGTGTGGCAAAGCTGGAACGAGAACTCTCGGAACAGCAGCTCAACACATGGATCCGCCCCCTGCACGCCATCGAGGACGATAACGCCCTGCGCCTGCTTGCGCCCAACCGTTTTGTGCTGGACTGGGTGCGGGATCATTTCTTCCAGCGCATCGACCAGGTGGTGGGAAATCTCAGCGGCAGCCGTCGCGTTCTCCTGGAGGTGGGCACCGGCGCGCCTGTGCCCGCGGGCCCAGGGGGCGGCAGCGCGTCGCCCGTGCAGGTGGTCCAGGAGGCCCCGCCGGCGCACCGGCCCGCGGCCAGCTCGCCGCAGTTCACCAACAACCTGAATCCCAATTTCACCTTCGAGAACTTTGTCGAAGGCAAGTCCAACCAGCTGGCGCGTGCCGCCAGCCTGCAGGTGGCCACCAATGTCGGCCACGCCTACAACCCCCTGTTCCTGTATGGTGGCGTGGGCCTCGGCAAGACCCACCTGATGCACGCCATCGGCAACGCGATCCTGGCCCATCGCCCCGACGCCAAGGTGGTGTATCTGCATTCCGAGCGGTTCGTCGCGGACATGATCAAGGCGCTGCAGCACAATGCCATCGACGAGTTCAAGCGCTATTACCGTTCCGTCGATGCCCTGCTCATCGACGACATCCAGTTCTTCGCCGGCAAGGAACGCTCCCAGGAGGAGTTCTTCCACACCTTCAATGCCCTGCTGGAAAGCCAGCAGCAGGTGATCCTCACCTGTGACCGTTACCCGAAGGAGGTGGATGGCCTGGAGGAGCGGCTGAAATCGCGCTTCGGCTGGGGCCTGACGGTGGCCATCGAGCCGCCGGAACTGGAGACCCGGGTGGCGATCCTGCAGCGCAAGGCGGAGCAGACCAACGCGGAACTGCCCAGCGAAGTGGCCTTCTTCGTGGCGAAGCGCATCCGGTCCAACATCCGTGAGCTGGAAGGGGCGCTTCGCCGGGTGATCGCCAACGCCCATTTCACCGGCCGACCCATCACGCTGGATTTTGCCAAGGAGGCCCTGCGCGACCTGCTCGCCCTGCAGGACAAGCTCATCACCATCGACAACATCCAGAAGACCGTGGCGGAGTACTACAAGATCCGGGTGTCTGACCTGCATTCCACCCGGCGCAGTCGATCCATCACCCGGCCGCGGCAGCTGGCCATGGCGCTGGCCAAGGAACTCACGAATCACAGCCTGCCGGAAATCGGCGAGGCCTTCGGCGGTCGGGACCATACCACTGTCCTGCATGCGTGCCGCAAGATGGTGGAGTTGCGGGAATCGGACGCGCGTATCAATGAGGATTACACGAACCTCTTGCGCACCCTGAGCAACTGAGGCGCTGATACGAGACAAGTTGTTGGCAGGCTGTGGATATCTCGGGGAGAACATGGGCCTGAAAAGTTATCCACATATCATGCACAGCCTGTGGACGGCTCCAATGACAGGTCACACACAGAAGTTTTATCCGTAACATACTGATTTTAGAATAAATAATGAAGTTGTTCCGGAATACCGGCCGAGCTTATTACTGCTATAAGCAATAAACACTTAATAACTTTTCGGGGCCACACATGAGATTCAGCATCCAGCGGGAAGGCCTGCTCAAACCCCTGCAACAGGTGATTGGTGCGGTGGAGCGCAGACAAACCATGCCGATCCTGGGCAATGTGCTGATACGGGCCGAGAACGGGCGTGTGTCGGTGACCACCACCGATCTGGAGGTGGAACTGGTGGCCCAGGTGGACGAGGTGGATGCCTCGGATGGTGAGGTCACCGTACCGGCCCGCAAGCTGCTGGATATCTGCCGGGCCCTGCCGGAGGAGGCGCAACTGACGCTCAACGTGGATGGCGATCGGGCGGTGCTCACTTCGGGCCGTTCGCGGTTTACCCTGAGCACCCTGCCGGCGGCTGATTTTCCGGCGGTGGATGACATCGCCGTCAGCAAGGAGCTGGAACTCTCCGAGCGTGAACTGCGCCACCTGATACTCAAGACCGCCTTCGCCATGGCCAACCAGGACGTGCGCTATTACCTGAACGGCCTGATGCTGGAAGTCGAGCAGAACGGTGTGCGCACCGTGGCCACTGACGGGCACCGCCTGGCCATGTGCGAACTGAAGACCACCATTGAAGCGGCCTCGTCCCAGCAGGTGATTGTGCCGCGCAAGGGGGTTCAGGAGTTGTTGCGGCTCCTGGAGGACAGCGACGAACGGGTGCAGCTCCAGATCGGGTCCAGTCACGTGCGGGCTACGCTGCCGGGGCTGCGTTTCACCTCCAAGCTTATCGACGGGCGCTTCCCGGATTACGAGCGGGTCATTCCCCGGGACGGCGACCAGGTCATGGTCGTCGAGCGGGAGAGCCTGCGCCGGGCCCTGTCCAGGGCGTCGATCCTCTCCAACGAAAAGTACCGGGGGATTCGCCTGGTGCTGGGCGAGGGTCAGCTGCGCATCCAGGCCCACAACCCGGAGCAGGAAGAGGCCGAGGACGAGATCGAGGCCGACTACTCCGGCACCGCCATGGAGATCGGCTTCAACGTGACCTATCTGCTGGACGTGCTGAACACGGTGGAAGGGGATACGGTGGAAGCCACGTTCAAGGATCCCAGTTCGAGTGTGCTGTTGCGTGACCCGGGCGCCGAGGATGCCCTGTACGTGGTCATGCCCATGCGCCTGTAACCCGCCATTCGCCCCCCGCGGGGGGCCTGGATCTCAATGACCCTGACTCGGCTGCAGGTGGACGGTGTGCGCATCCTGCGCGACATGCGCCTGGACCCCGTCGACGGGATCAATGTGATCGCCGGCCTGAACGGTGCCGGCAAGACCAGTCTCCTGGAAGCCATTCATCTGCTGGCGACCGGCCATTCCTTTCGCACACGTCAACTGGACCCCGTGTTGAGTCGCGGTGCCGATGCCCTGTTGGTCAGCGGCACCGTCGGAGAGGGTGGGTATCCGGTGGGGATCCGAAAGTCCGCCGGCGGGACGGAAGTGCGGATTCGTGGCAGGCGGGCGGCCGGGATGGCAGAACTGGCCCGGGAGCTTCCCGTGCTGGCCATCCATCCGGAAAGCCATGTGCTGGTGGCGGGGCCGCCGGGTCAACGGCGGGCATTCATGGACTGGGGGGCGTTTCATCGGGAAGCGGACTTTCACGGGATCTGGGTTCGCTATCGAAAGCTGCTTCAACAGCGCAATGCCGCTCTGCGATCCGGAGCTGATCCGCGGTTGCTGCGTGCCTGGGATGACGAACTGGCGTCAGCCGGGGAGCGACTGCATGAGCGCAGGGCGGCGTACGTGGCGGCCCTGGACAACGCGTTGACATCACTGTTGGCCGGATGGCCGGAGATGGCGGCGTTGGCTTGGGAGTACCGGCGGGGGTGGGCGCAAGGCACGACCCTTCGCGAGACACTGGAGCGCCAGATGGCCCGGGATGTGGCAGGGGGCTTCACACACGCCGGACCGCACAGGGCGGAACTGGTCTGGCGTCTGGATGGTGGTCCGGCAGCGGAGGTGGCCTCCAGGGGCCAGCAGAAATCCCTGGTGATATTGCTCAAGCTGGCACAGGCGCGGGTGCTGCAGCTGGAAACCGGGCGGGCGCCCATCGTTCTGGTGGACGATCTGGCCTCGGAACTGGATGCGGCGCGGCGCGAGCGAGTGCTGCAGCTGCTTCGGGAGCTGGGGGCGCAGGTCTTTGTGACGGTGATCGATGCCGGGTCACTGGACGTCAGCGGCTGGGCGCAGGCGCGAATGTTCCACGTGGAACATGGCCAGGTTCGGGTGGTGAGCTGATTGCTGCAGACCCGGTGAAGGCCACCGTTCAGGGGGTGTGAAGTGGTATAATGCCCGCTTGTGCTTCGAAAGGGAAACGGCATGACGGAACCCCAGGTCAAGACCTACGATTCCTCCAATATCAAGGTTCTCAAGGGACTCGACGCAGTCCGCAAGCGCCCCGGCATGTACATCGGGGATACCGATGACGGCACCGGGCTGCACCATATGGTGTTCGAGGTGGTGGACAACGCCATCGACGAGGCCCTGGCGGGGTATTGCTCGAAGATCCAGGTCACCATCCATACCGACAACTCGGTCAGCGTCTCCGACGATGGCCGCGGCATCCCCGTGGATATCCACCCGGAGGAGGGCCGCTCGGCGGCGGAAGTGATCATGACCGTGCTGCATGCCGGCGGCAAGTTCGACGACAACTCCTACAAGGTTTCCGGAGGCCTGCACGGCGTGGGCGTCTCCGTGGTCAATGCCCTGTCCGAGTGGCTGGAGCTGACCATCTACCGTCATGGCAAGGTCCACAAGCAGATCTACCGCATGGGGGTCCCGGACGCGCCCCTGGCCGTGGTGGGTGACAGCGAGCTGACGGGCACACGGGTCCATTTCCGCCCCAGCACGGAGGTCTTCTCCGATACCGAATTCCATTACGACATCCTCTCCAAGCGGCTGCGGGAGCTATCGTTTCTGAATTCCGGGGTGCGCATCCAGCTCACCGACGAGCGCGACGGCAAGGAGGATGTGTTCGAGTACCAGGGCGGCATCCGCGCCTTTGTGCAGCACCTGAACCGGAACAAGACGCCGCTGCACCCCACGGTCATCTACTGCAATGCCGAGCGTGACGGCATCACCGTGGAAGTGGCCTTGCAGTGGAATGACTCCTACCAGGAGAACATCTTCTGCTTCACCAACAATATCCCGCAGCGGGACGGCGGCACCCACATGGCCGGCTTTCGCGCGGCGCTGACCCGGGCGCTCAACCAGTACATGGAGGCCGAAGGGATTCTCAAGAAGCAGAAGGTCAGTACCACGGGGGACGATGCCCGCGAGGGTCTGACGGCCGTGCTGTCCGTGAAGGTGCCCGACCCGAAGTTCTCGTCCCAGACCAAGGACAAGCTGGTGTCCTCAGAGGTCAAGGCCGTGGTGGAGGGTATCCTCTACGACCACCTGCAGTCCTTCCTGCTGGAAAATCCCCCCGAAACCCGCATCATCACCGGCAAGATCATTGACGCCGCCCGTGCCCGGGACGCCGCGCGCCGGGCCCGGGAAATGACCCGCCGCAAGGGGGCGCTGGACGTGGCCGGTCTGCCCGGCAAGCTGGCCGACTGCCAGGAAAAGGATCCCGCGCTCTCCGAGTTGTTCCTGGTGGAGGGCGATTCCGCCGGGGGATCCGCCAAGCAGGGGCGCGATCGGCGCACCCAGGCGATCCTGCCGCTCAAGGGCAAGATCCTCAACGTGGAGAAGGCCCGCTTTGACAAGATGCTCTCCTCGGCGGAGGTGGGCACCCTGATCACCGCGCTGGGTTGCGGCATCGGCAAGGACGAGTTCAACCCGGACAAGCTCCGCTACCACCGCATCATCATCATGACCGACGCGGACGTGGACGGGTCCCACATCCGTACCCTGCTGCTGACCTTCTTCTACCGGCAGATGCTGGAGCTGATCGAGCGCGGGCACGTGTACATCGCCCAGCCGCCCCTCTATAAGGTGAAAAAAGGCAAGCAAGAACAATATGTTAAGGACGAAGTGGAGCTCAACAACCTGCTCCTCCAGCTGGCTCTGGAAGGCGCCCAGCTGCTCATCAATCCGGAGGCCCCGCCCATCAGCGGCGAGGCCCTGGAGGACCTGGCGCGCCGCTACATCGGTGTCATGGGGGCCGTGGATCGTCTCGCCCGCCGTCATGACCGCACGCTCCTGGAGCGCATGGTGTTCGCCCCGCCCCTGGACCCCACCCGGATCCAGGACCCTGAGGCCGTGCGCGCATGGTTCGACGACCTGGTGGAGAGCCTGCGCAGTGACGCCGCCGGAGCCACCCGCTACGCGGTGCGCGCCAACCCCGATGGCGAGGGCGGTTCCGAGGTCCACGTGGTGCGCACGGTGCACGGCGCCGAGCAGGTGGAACGCTTCGGACGGGATTTCTTCGCCTCACCGGAATTCCGCGCCATGCGCGACCTGGCCGAACGCCTGGACGGCCTGCTGGACGCGGGCGCCTACGTCCAGCGCGGCGAGCGCCGCCAGCCTGTATCCGGCTTCCGCGAGGTGATGGACTGGCTTCTGGGCGAGGCCCGGCGCGGCCTCAGCGTGCAGCGCTACAAGGGCCTCGGCGAGATGAACCCGGAGCAGCTCTGGGAGACCACCATGAACCCCGACACCCGCCGGCTGCTGCAGGTGAAGATCGAGGACGCCGTGCGCGCCGACGAGGTCTTCACCACGCTCATGGGCGACCAGGTGGAACCCCGCCGCGAATTCATCGAGACCAACGCCCTGACGGCGGCCAATATCGATATCTGAACGGACTTGCTTTAACCACGAAGCACACGAAGGGCACGAAGAAAGGATTTTTTGGCTGTGGAGATCCGGGATTTCTCTCACCTTTCCGACCCGCACTGACGTTCGGCGGCTTCGTTGGGGCAGGAAAAATGTCTCTCGCAAAGACGCGAAGCCCGCCAAGAAAACACAAGAATCATGAATTGATCATTTCTTTGCGGGCTTCGCGTCTTTGCGAGAGTCCCGCTTTTTTTGTCAACGAAGCCACCCAACGGACAGGCGGATCTTCGGTATCAGCCGGAGCCCCAATCTCCACAGCACATCATCTTTTCTTCGTGCCCTTCGTGTGCTTCGTGGTTAGACAAACATCGCGAAAGCCCAAAGAAAAAGGCCCGGACTGTGTTCACAGCCGGGCCTAATGCTTGCACTGGAGGGTGTCAAGCGTCGATCAGTTGTAAACCCCCATGTCGCGGGCGCGGCGTTCCTGGTCCAGCTGTTTCATGATCAGGGCCAGGGCATCGGTGTAGGGCACGCAGCCGTTGCGGCGGATCACTTCACGACCCTCGCGGCTGCCCACGAAGCGCACGAAGTCCTGGATCTGGTCGGCCTTCGGGTTGCTCGGGTCGTAGGCGATGTACAGCGGGCGGTACAGGGTGTAGGCGCCGGTGCGGATGTTGTCGTAGCTGGGCTCCATGCCGTCCAGGTTCAGGATCTTCAGATCACGGCGCTGGGCGCTGCTGATCCCGGTGATACCGATGGACCAGGGCGTTTCCTCCACGGCACGCTCCAGGGGACCGCTGGACGGGAAGAAGCGCGTGGCGGTGAACTCCTGGTCGAAGTTGGCATAGACCAGGTGGCGCACCATACGGCCCACGCCGGAGATCTTGCCCTGGCGGGCGAAGACTTCCATGGGCTGATCCGGGCCGCCCAGCTGGTTCCAGTTGGTGATGCGCCCGAGGAACAGGTCACGTACCTGCTCCAGGGTGATGTTGTCCACCGGGGTGTCCTTGTGCACGATCACCACCAGTGCGTCCCAGGCCACGGGTTCCAGGTGGGCCAGGGCCTCGGCGGGCTCGTTGGGTAGCGGCAGGCGGCAGGTGCCGCCCATGTCCGAAATCCCGGCCGATGGCTGACGAATGCCCTGCGTGGCACCGCTGCCCACCACCTCGATGGTGATTCCGGTCTGTTCCTTGAAGGCCGCGGACAGTTCGTCCATGAAGGCGTTGCGCGAAATGCCGCAACCGGCCCAGGTGAGCGTGGATTCGGCGTGGGCCAGGTTGGCCATCAACCCCAGCATCAGTACGGCGAGTAGTTTGCGAAACATGACTCTCTGTCCTCCGTTATGGTTACAGGGCTCTGGCGGCCCCTTTTACCCAAGTTTCCTTAAACACCCTGCTGGCCCAAAGTGCAACTTAGTTCACACTATTCGGTAGCAAAACGTCGCCAAGCGTAGCTAGAAACCACTTTTCTAATAAGGACTTAAGCTCCTGAGCAGGTCGGTGCACCGGGCATATTCCATACCCGCACCGCACGCGTGCTACATTTAGCCCCCGTCCTCTGAGCAAGCCGACCTGTACCCCATGAGCAATCCCCTGCTGGAAGCCTTTGATCTGCCGCCGTTCTCACGCATTCGTCCGGAACACGTGGAGCCGGCCATCGACCAGGTTCTCGAAGAAAACCGACAGAAAATCAAAGAATTGGTCGAAGCACCCGGCCCCTTCACCTGGGACAGCCTGATTCATCCCCTGGGTCTCATGGAGGACCGCCTCGGGCACATCTGGTCTCCGGTGCGCCACATGAACTCCGTGGTCAACACCGAGGCCCTGCGCGCGGCCTATAACGCCTGCCTGCCCAAGCTCTCGGAGTACGGCACGGAGCTGGGCCAGAACGTGGCGCTTTTCCGGGCCTACCAGTCGATTGCCGAGGGTCCGGGCGCCGAGCGCCTGGACCCGGCGCAGCGCAAGGTGATCCGGGATGCGCTGCGGGACTTCCACCTGAGCGGCGTCGATCTGCCCGAGGAGAAGAAATCCCGTTACAAGGCCATTGCGCAGGAGCTGTCGAACCTCCAGTCGCGCTTCGAGGAAAATATTCTCGACAGCACGCACGCCTGGAAGCAGCACGTGACCGACCGCGCCGCCCTCGCAGGCCTGCCGGACTCGGCCCTGGACATGCTCGCCCAGGCGGCGGGTCACGCGGACCTGGACGGGTGGCTCATCACCCTGGAGTTCCCCTCCTACTACGCCGTCATGACACACGCTGATGACCGTGCGCTGCGCGAGGCGGTGTACACCGCCTACGTCACCCGCGCCTCGGACCAGGGGCCGCACGACCGCCAGTACGACAACAGCGCGCTCATGGAACAGATCCTTGCCCTGCGCCATGAGCAGGCCCGGTTGCTCGACTACGAAAGCTTCGCCGACCTGTCCCTGGCCACTAAAATGGCGGACTCGCCGGCCACGGTGATCGATTTTCTCACCGATCTGGCCGAGCGTGCCAGGCCCCGTGCCCAGGAGGAGCTGGACGAACTGCGCCACTTTGCCGCACAGCACCTGGGCCTCGATGATCTGCAGGCCTGGGATATCGCCTATGCCAGCGAAAAGCTCCGACAGCACGCCTACGCGCTCTCCCAGGAGGACCTCAAGCCCTACTTCCCGGTGAACCGGGTGGTTCCCGGCCTGTTCCGGCTGGTGGAGCGCCTCTACCAGGTGAGCATCGTGGAGGTCGAAGGCGTCGATGTCTGGCATCCGGATGTGCGTTTCTACGAGATTCGCGATCCGGACGGCGCGCCACGCGCGGCCTTTTACCTGGACCTTTACGCACGGCCGAAAAAGCGCGGCGGTGCGTGGATGGACGAATGCCGCAACCGGCTGCGGGACGGCGACCGGGTGCAGATCCCGGTGGCTTACATGACCTGCAATTCCACGCCGCCGGTGGGCGACAAGCCGGCGCTGTTCACCCACGACGAGGTGATCACCCTGTTCCACGAGTTCGGTCACGGTCTGCATCACATGCTCACCCGGGTGGACTATCCGGATATCGCCGGCATCAACGGCGTGGAGTGGGACGCCGTGGAACTGCCCAGCCAGTTCATGGAGAACTGGTGCTGGGAGCGCGAAGCCATGGATCTGTTTGCCGGCCACTACGAGACCGGCGAGCCGCTTCCCGAGGACCTCTTCGACAAGCTCATCGCCACCCGCCACTTCCAGGCGGCCATGCAGCTGGTGCGCCAGCTGGAGTTCTCGCTGTTCGACATGCGGCTGCACGGGGAATACGATCCGGCGCGAGGCGGGCGCATCCAGGAGATCCTCGACCAGGTGCGCGCCCAGGTGGCCGTGGTGAAGCCGCCCGCCTTCAACCGCTTCCAACACGGCTTCTCCCACATCTTCGCCGGCGGCTACGCCGCGGGCTACTACAGCTACAAGTGGGCCGAGGTACTCTCCGCCGACGCCTTCGGGCGCTTCGAGGAGGAGGGCCTGTTCAACCC
Organism: Thioalkalivibrio denitrificans; assembly: GCF_002000365.1. Lineage (GTDB taxonomy): Bacteria > Pseudomonadota > Gammaproteobacteria > Ectothiorhodospirales > Ectothiorhodospiraceae > Thioalkalivibrio_A > Thioalkalivibrio_A denitrificans. The sequence continues at coordinate 40,297 of NZ_MVBK01000062.1, forward strand.
CGAGGTGGGCCGGTCCTTCCTCGAAAACGTGCTGGAGCGGGGCGGCTCACAGCCCGCCATGGATCTGTTCAAGGCATTCAGGGGGCGCGAGCCGGACATCGAGGCCCTGCTCCGTCATTCGGGGTTGACGGCAGATACAAGGGAAAAGATACAAGGTACAACGGGGATTAAAGCGTAGCACTGTCCTGGCCTTCCCTTTTACCCTTGGACCTTTGCCCTTGTCCCTGCCTTCATGAAAATAGCCACCTGGAACGTCAACTCCCTCAAGGTGCGTCTGCCCCACGTGCTCGACTGGATGGCTGCCAACAGCCCGGACGTGCTCGCGCTGCAGGAGACCAAGCTTACCGACGACGCCTTCCCCGTGGAGGCCATCGCCGAGGCCGGCTACCGCTGCGTGTACTCGGGGCAGAAGACCTATAACGGGGTGGCCGTGCTCGCGAAGTCTGAACCCGTTGATCCGTTGACCGACATCGAGGGGCTGGACGACCCCCAGCGCCGCATCCTCGCCGCCACCGTGGACGGGGTGCGCATCATCAACCTCTACGTGGTGAACGGTTCGGAAGTGGGTTCGGAGAAATACGCCTACAAGCTCGCGTGGATGGACAAGGTCACCACCTGGATCGCCGGGGAGCTCAAACGCCACGAACGTCTCGTGGTACTCGGGGATTTCAATGTTGCGCCCGAGGATCAGGACGTCCACGATCCGGAGGCATGGCACGAACGCATCCTGTGTTCCACGCCCGAGCGTGAGGCGCTGGGAAAGCTGTTCGCTCTGGGCCTGAGCGATTGCTTCCGCAAGTTCGAGCAGCCCGAGCAGAGCTTTTCCTGGTGGGATTATCGCGCCGCCGCCTTCCGCCGCAACATGGGCCTGCGCATCGACCTGATCCTCACCAGCCCCCCCATGACCGAGGCCTGCACCGCCTGCACCATCGACGTGGCCCCGCGCCGTCTCGAACGCCCGTCCGACCACGCGCCGGTGGTGGCCGAATTCGTGCTGTAAACCGTCCCACCGCCCGCAGTGCCGACCGTATGCCTCTTGACCACGAAGCGTAAGGACAAGAATGTTCTCTCGCAAAGAGCGCAAAGTACGCCAAGAAAAGAAGGAATCCTTTAGGTTGGGTGAGTGCCGCGAACCCGACCCCGAATCCGTTCGATGACTGGGACATGCTCCCAAGCGCTGTATAGCACTCAGCGCCTCGACGAGGACTGACCGGAAACGGAGTCTCTACGCATTTTTTCTGTTTGTTATAAGAGACCCTCTTGGCCTTTCTTGGCGTACTTTGCGCTCTTTGCGAGAGAACGATTTTTTTCTTTCCTGGCGTCTATCGTGTGCTTCGCCAAAGCAGGAAGGCCTTTCCTCCCAAAGCCGCATTCGCGGTAACATCGGCGCATCATGAAATACCGTGACCTCAGGGACTTCATTGCCCAGCTGGAAGCGCTGGGTGAACTCAGGCGTGTGAGCGTGGAGGTGGATCCGCATCTGGAGATGACGGAGATCTGCGACCGCACCCTGCGCGCCGAAGGACCCGCCCTGCTCTTCGAGAAGCCGAAGGGGCACACGATCCCTGTTCTGGGCAACCTGTTCGGCACGCCCCGGCGGGTGGCGCTGGGCATGGGCGAGGATTCTGTGGAGGCATTGCGCGAGGTGGGCAAGCTGCTGGCGTTTCTCAAGGAGCCGGATCCGCCCAAGGGGCTGAAGGATGCCTGGAAGACCCTGCCGGTGTTCAAGAAGGTGCTGGACATGGCGCCCAAGAAGGTGGGCAGCGCCCCGTGCCAGGCCGTGGTGCGCGAGGGCGGTGCGGTGGACCTTTCCACCCTGCCCGTGCAGACCTGCTGGCCCGGCGACGCGGGGCCGCTCATCACCTGGGGCCTGGTCGTCACCAAGGGGCCGCGCAAGGACCGCCAGAACATGGGCATCTACCGTCAGCAGGTGATCGGCCCGAACCGGGTGATCATGCGCTGGCTCTCCCACCGGGGCGGCGCGCTGGATTTCCGCGACTGGTGCGAGGCGCACCCGGGCGAACCCTTCCCCATCGCGGTGGCCCTGGGGGCTGACCCGGCCACCATCCTGGGCGCGGTGACCCCTGTGCCCGACAGCCTCTCGGAACACGCCTTTGCCGGGCTTCTTCGCGGTTCGCGAACAGAACTCGTCAGGTGCCTGGGCTCGGATCTGCTGGTGCCCGCCTCTGCGGAGATCGTGCTCGAGGGCGTGATCCGCCCCGGGGACACGGCGCCGGAAGGCCCCTTCGGGGACCACACCGGTTACTACAACGAGGTGGACGATTTTCCCGTCTTCACGGTGGAGCGCATCACCTCGCGCAAGGACCCCATCTACCACAGCACCTACACCGGCCGCCCGCCCGACGAACCCGCCATCCTGGGCGTGGCCCTCAATGAGGTCTTCATCCCCATCCTGCAGAAGCAGTTCCCGGAGATCACGGATTTCTACCTGCCGCCGGAAGGCTGCTCCTACCGGCTGGCCGTGGTGACCATGCGCAAGCAGTATCCGGGGCACGCCAAGCGGGTGATGATGGGTGTGTGGTCCTTCCTGCGCCAGTTCATGTACACCAAGTTCGTCATCGTGACCGACGACGACGTTGACGCCCGGGACTGGAAGGACGTCATCTGGGCCATGACCACGCGCATGGATCCGGCCCGCGACACGGTCATGGTGGAGAACACGCCCATCGACTACCTGGACTTCGCCTCCCCGGTCTCCGGCCTGGGTTCCAAGATGGGCTTCGACGCCACCCACAAGTGGCCCGGCGAAACCACCCGCGAATGGGGCCGCCCCATCGTCATGGACGAGGCGGTGAAGAAGCGGGTCGACGAACTGTGGGAGAGTTTGAAGATAGGAAAGCGCTAGAGACAAGAGACAAGAGGCAAGGGCCCCCACCCCAGCCCTCCCCCGCTTCGCGGGGGAGGGGGTCTTATCCTCCCTCTCCCTCAGGGAGAGGGCTGGGGTGAGGGTGGTTTCCCTTGCCACTTGCCACTTGAGACTAGCCACTGAAGACGGCCATCGCCTTTAAATCCCCCCCGGCATGGTCCACACTCTGAAGCGGGCCATCGGACACGAATAAGAAGCAGGGGAGATCCACATGCGCCGAATCATGGTTCTGAACGCCAAGGGGGGCTCAGGCAAGACCACGCTGGCCACCAACATCGCCGCCTACTATGCCCAGGACGGCAAGGACGTCATCCTCGCCGACTTCGACCCCCAGGGCTCGAGCCTGTCGTGGCTGGAGGCGCGCGGGCGCGGGCGGCCGAAGATCCACGGCATGGCCGCCGCCAGCGAGGGGCTCAAGGGCATGCGCAAGGCGGACATCATGGTCATGGATCCACCGGCCGCGGTGCACGGCAAGGAGCTGACGGCGCTCCTGCGGCGCGCCGAGACGGTGCTTATCCCGGTGCTGCCCTCGCCCATCGATATGCGCGCCGTGGCGAAATTCATCCAGGAGGTAAAGGCCTCCGCGCCGGTCTCCGGCAAAAAGGTCAAGCTCGCGCTGGTGGCCAACCGGGCCCGCGAGGTGACCAACATTTACTGGGAGCTGGAGGAGTTCCTGGGCACCCTGAAGGTTCCGTTCCTGACCCACCTGCGCGATTCCATGAACTACATCCGCGCGGCGGAGCGTGGCATCGGCATCCACGAGATGGCCCCCTACGCCACGGCGGTGGACCGGGAACAGTGGGCCCCCATCATCCGCTGGCTCAACAGCAAGCGCAGTCGTCCCTGATCGGGGTCGCCATGGCGACCCGTCACGCCCGGCCCGGTGAAGTCGTGGATCTCGCCACCTGGGGTGACGAGCTCCCCGGCGCCCACTCGAAGACCATTGCGAAACAGACGCACATGGAACTTGCACGCATTGTGCTGCGTGCGGGCGAATCCTGGGAGGCACACCGCGTCGACGGCCCGCTCGTGTTCCAGTGCCTCTCGGGCCGCTTCCGTTTTCGGGTCGGATCGGAGGACCGGCTGTTGACGGCCGGACAGCTGCTTTACCTGCAGGGGGGCGAAGTCCACGCGGTGCACGCGCAGACCGACGCCACCGCGCTGTTGACCATCCTGTTCACCTGACGCTGCTGTGCCGGTCACTTTCAAAAGCCCGGCACACGGTGATATCACCTATCTCCGGGAGGTGGCCGAGGAGCTCATCCGGCTGATGGGCCACAGTGGCACGATACCCGGCGCCCTGGCGGCCGAGGATGTGCCCCGGGCGCTGGCCAGGTTGCGTGCCGGTCTTCGCGTTGCAGGCGCGCCGCCGCCTTCGGGGGCTGTCCCGGATAGTGAAGACGACGAGGACCCGCCGGTGCCGATCGCACAACGCGCGCTGCCCCTGCTGGCGTTGCTGGAAGCCGCCGAACAGCAGGGTGAGTATGTTCTGTGGGACGCACACTAACCCGCATAGCTCACCGGCGTCGTCGCCAACAGACCATTCAGTGGAGAGTCCGCCCATGCCTTACGTGAACATCAAGATCACCCGCGAGGGTGCGACACCCGAACAGAAACAGGCCCTGATTCAGGGCGCCACGCAGCTGCTGGTGGATGTGCTGGGCAAGAACCCGAAGACCACCGTGGTGGTGATCGACGAGGTGGATACGGATAACTGGGGCGTCGCGGGCGAGAGCATCACCGTGAGGCGAGCCCGCGGGGAGTGAACGCATGGCGCGCCGGCCCGGCCCGTTGCGCGATGACCGGCTGCGCCGACCTGTAAATCCGTTGCACCCGACCGGATGCGGCAGCCGCCGCATCCGGTGCGGATTTCCTCAGGCGGACTTCTTCTTCCTGGCGCGACGACGCTTGGGTTTGGAGAGCTTGCGCAGCTTCTTTTCCAGCGCCGCTTCCATCTTTTTCAGTTCCCGCGTGGCGGCTGTTTCCAGGCGCGTGGCGCGGGTCTGAAGTTGCGCGAGCCAGCCTGCGGCCTGCTTGTGTTCGGCGGTCGCTTCGCGGATGGCCTGCTTGGCGCTCTTCACTTCATCGCGCGCCTTGGCAGCAGATGCCCTTGCGTTTTCCTTCGCCGCACCCTTGGATTTCATAACGCGCGCCTTGGCCTTTTCCAGGCGGTCCATCATGCGTGCCAGCTTGTTGTTGGCCGACTCGATCTTTGATTCGGCACGATCGACGGCCTTCTGCGCACGTTCAATGGCGCGATTGAAGGTGGTCCCCGGTGCGATGTTCTTTTGTGCCTTCCTGCGAGCCTTTTTCTTTGCGGCCATATTGTCACTCCCGTGGTGTGTATTGAGCCTTGCAGTTGCAGTCGCTTTGTCACGCGATCAGGGGGAGTCTATATCACTGTGGGAGAAACGCGAAACCGCCGCGCACGCGAAACATCCCCTTCCCGTGACTCATGTCGGCAACCGAAACATTGCATTGACCAACCAAGCGAGCCGAAAGCCCATGTGCCGAGCATGATCAACGGCGACGAATTGACGCGCCAATGGAAACCCCGCCGCCGCCGCGGTGTCAGTGTTTGTGTGCCAGTCCATTCATACCGGAGGATACCTTGATGGCCTTCAACACCGAGCAGCAGCCGGGCATGACGGAGTCCGTCGCGCCCGAGACACGCGGGTTTCGTCTGAATCACAGCATGCTGCGCGTCAAGGACCCCCAGCGGTCGCTGGCGTTCTACAGCAGGGTCTTCGGCATGCGCCTGCTGCGCAAGCTGGACTTCCCGGAACTGGATTTTTCGCTCTATTTTCTCGCCGCCCTGGACGAGGGGGAGGTTGTTCCCGAGGATGTGGACGAGCGCACGCGCTGGACCTTTTCACAGCGGGGAATCCTTGAACTGACCCACAACTGGGGCACGGAAAAGGATGCGGACTTTCGCTATCACGACGGCAATTCCAAGCCTCAGGGGTTCGGGCACATCTGCTTCTCGGTGCCCGACCTGGATGCGGCGGTGCAGTGGCTGGACAGCCACGAGGTGCCGTTCGTGAAGCGCCCGGATGAGGGCGGCATCAAACATGTGGCGTTCGTCACCGATCCCGACGGTTACTGGATCGAGATCCTGGAGCCGGCACGATTGACCGGGCTGGGACGGTCCTGAAGTGGGAAGGGTGAATTGGGAAGTGGGAACCGGGTCTGCAGGCCCTCGTGGCGGTTGATGAACAGTGATGCGCTGGCTTGTGCTTGTGGTCGTCGTCATGTCTGCTGCGTGTACGCCGGTGCGTGTGCCGCCGGGTGAAGCGGTGCAACGCCCGATCCTCGAAGCCGATGCGCTGGTGGCTCGTGACGGGGCTCGTCTGCCGGTGTCGCGTTGGGAGGCGGACACGCCTGCGGCGCGCCTGGTGGCGCTGCACAGTTTCAGGGATTACCGGGGCGCCTTCGATCAGCTGGGCCCCTGGTTCGCCGCGCGCGACGTGTCGGTGATCGCCATGGATCAGCGCGGTTTCGGCGACGCGCCGCATCCCGGCCTGTGGGCCGGAAGCGACGCCCTCGTGGACGACCTGCGCGACCTGATTGCAGTCCTGCGCCGAGAGGACACGGACACGCCCCTGTTCGTGCTGGGCGAGAGCATGGGTGGCTCCGTGGCCGTGGCGCTCATGGGCGGCGAGGATCCGCCGCCGGTGGACGGCATCGTGCTCGCGGCGCCCGGTGTGCGCGAGGGCATTCCCGTCAAACCTCTGTGGGACGGCGGGCTGTGGCTGGCGGAGCGGATCATGCCGCGTTTCGCCGTCACCGTGCGCGAAGACTACGAGGGCGTGCTCGCACCCGAGGCGGTGCAACGTTTTCGCCATGACCCGAAAGTCCTGCGGCGCATTCGCGCGGACACCTATGCGGGTGTGGTGTGGCTCGCCGAGACCGCATCGCTGCGCGCGGCCTCGGTGGAGACTCCGATGCTCGTGCTCTACGGTGCGGGTGACCGCACCATCCGGCGCGTGGCCATCTGCCACCTGGTCCGTCACCATGCCACCGGCGCGGTGGACCTGCGAATCCGGGAAGACTGGCCGCACCTGCTCCTGCATGGCCCCGACCGGGAGAGGGTGGCCACGGAGATCCTGGCCTGGATGAACGGCGAGCGGCACGAAGGCGCCGTGCATCGCGAATGCGCTGACTCAGGACACTAGGCATGCCATACAATGCGCCCCATGAACCGGATCCTGGTTGTCCTGATGGTCCTTGCGGCCTTGCTCCTCTCGGCCTGCGGTCGCGAGCTGCCGCCCGCCGAAGAGCAGATCCGCGCGCTGGTGACCGAGGCCCGCGAGGCTGCGGAAGCGCGCAACCTGTCGGCCCTGCGCGCGCTCATCGCCGACGACTACAGCGACGCACAGGGCCGGGGGAAAGACGATCTGGTCAACATCCTGCGGCTCGTGTTTCTCCGGCACCAGTCGGTTCATCTGCTCACGCGGGTGCAGGATCTGCGCTTCCCGGAGCCGGATCGGGCGCACCTGACCGTCTATGTGGCCATGGCCGGGCGCCCGTTCCCGGAGCAGGACATCGGATTGCTTCGTGCCGACCTGCACCGTTTCGACCTGACGCTGCGCCACGCGGGCGGCGGAAAGTGGCAGGCGGTGGAGATCGACTGGCGCCGCCCCGATCGCGGCGATCTGCCCTTCTAGCGAGACCTTCATGACACCCATGCAAGAGACGGTGGTGGTGCTCGGCGCGAGCCCCAAGCCGGAACGCTATGCCCACCAGGCCGTGCTGGCCCTGACGCGCCACGGCCATCGGGTGATCCCCGTGCATCCGCGCCCCGGGGAGATCGGCGGCTGGCCGGTGGTGCCCGCCCTGGACGCGGTCACCGGGCCCGTACACACCCTCGCCCTGTACCTGGGTCCCGCGCGCAGCGAGGCCCGGATCGCGGAGATCGTGGCGCTCGCCCCCGGCCGGGTGATCCTCAACCCGGGCACCGAATCCCCGTGGCTCGAGGCCGCCCTGAACGACGCCGGGATCCCCTGGGCCCACGACTGCATCCTGCGCATGCTCGACGGCGGACGCTTCTGAACGGCGGGCCATGACCATGGGTGACTGGTGGCGACCGATGTCCTGGTGGAGCGAGGAGAACGCCCTGTGGGTGCTGTTTGCCAGTGCGTTCGTCTCCAGCACCCTCCTGCCGGGCTCCTCGGAAGGCGTGCTGGTGGCGGCGGCGCTGAGCGGTTTCACACCTATCCATCTGCTCTGGGTGGCCACGCTCGGCAATACGCTGGGCGGGCTCACCAACTGGTGGATCGGCTGGTGGATCGCCACCCGCTACCCGGCCCGCCGGCTGGTCCGCCCCGAACAGGAAAAGGCGTTGTTTCGCGTGCGCCGCTATGGCTGGCCGGTGCTGCTGCTCTCCTGGCTGCCGGTGATCGGTGATCCCCTGTGCCTCGCGGCCGGGTGGCTGCGCATCAACTTCTGGCTCAGCGCCCTGGCCATCGCCATCGGCAAGGCGGCCCGGTATGCGGTCCTGTTGTGGCTGGTTCCGTTCGGGGGCTGAGGGGGGGGGGGCAGGAAAGAATACTTCCAACGCAAAGGCGCGAAGACGCAAAGATCGCAAAGGGTTTTTGTTCAAAAAGATCTTCTTCGCGTCCTTTGCGTCTTCGCGCCTTTGCGCTGGAAGTTGCTTTTCCTGTCCGCAAAGAACGACGCCGCCCAGTGTGCTAAAATGGCACATTCATTCATCCCAGGGGACCGCAGGTCATGGGTCTTCCCTATCTCTCCCCTTACAGTCTGCGCACCACCCTGCTCGCGTTCGTGATCGTCCCCCTGCTCGGCGTCATGCTGCTGGTCGGGGCGTGGGGCCTGCGGGCCGTGGAGGCCCGTATGGAGGAACGGCTTCAGGAGGATATTGAGCTGGTGGCCCGGGCCATCCAGCTGCCGCTGAGCCGGTCACTGGAGCGGGGCGAACGCGGCGGCGTGCAACAGGCCCTGGACTCCGCATTTCGCATCGACCAGGTCTACGGCGCCTACGTCTACGACGAGCGCGGTGAGCTGGTGGCCGCCAGCGGTCCGCGCGGGCCGTCCATGGTGATTCGCCGGGAGGCGCGCGACATCACCGCCGGCGGCACCCGGGGCCTGTTCGAAGAGCGTGCGGGCAAGCCCGTGTACTCATTCTTCATGCCCCTGTCGGACGCCGGGGGTCGCATCAGCGGGCTGCTGCAGGTGACGCGTCACCGTGCGGACTTCCAGGACGACCTCGCCCAGCTGCGGCGCGAGGCCCTTATGGTGCTCGGTGCGCTGGCGCTCCTGTTCTTCGGTGTGGTGACCCTCGGACACCATCGGGCCGTGGGGCGTCACGTGAACCAGTTGGTGGAGGGCATGGCGCGGGTGGGCCGTGGCGAGCGCGGCTACCGCGTCAGTCCCGCCGGGCCCCACGAGTTGCGCACCCTGGCCAAGGCCATGAATGCCATGCTGGACAGCACGGACCGGTCCGAGACGGCGTTGGCGCACCAGCGTGCCGAGCAACAGGCCCTGGAGGCCCGGTTACGGGAATCGGAGAAGCTCGCGGCCATCGGTCAGCTGGCGGCGGGTGTGGCCCATGAGCTGGGTTCTCCCCTGGGCGTCATCGACGGCACGGCCCAGCGTGCGTTGCGCCGGCTGCCCGACGGCGACGCCCTGCACGGTGACCTGACCGGCATCCGCACGGAGGTGGCACGCATGGAGCGCATCGTGCGCCAGCTCATGGACTTCGGGCGGCGCAACCCGCTGCACCGGCGACCGGAGCAGGTCCCCGTGATCGCGCAGGCCGTCGCCCGCCGATTGCAGGAGGCCGGCGCGCCCGTGGAGATTGCCCTGCACGGCCCCGAAGACATGCCGGACCTGCCCCTTGACCGTCCGCGCCTGGAACAGGCCCTGGGCAACCTGTTGGAGAACGGGGTCCAAGCGGCGCGGCAGCGCGTGTCGCTGAGCTGGGCGCTGGAACGGAAGGCCCTGCGCCTGGTTGTGGAGGACGATGGCCGGGGGGTTGACCCGGACATTCGCGAGCACCTGTTCGAGCCGTTCTTCACCACAAAGCCGGTGGGGCAGGGCACCGGTCTGGGACTCTCCGTTGCCCACGCGGCTGTGAACGACCATGGCGGCGAATTGCGGGTGGACCGAAGCCCCCTGGGCGGTGCCCGCTTCACCCTCCTGTTGCCTCTGGAGGTGCCCCATGGATGAGCCTGTCCCGACGGCGAGCATTCTGGTGGTGGAGGACGACGCGGGCCATCGGGCCCTGCTGCACGACGAACTGGTCGATGCCGGGTACCCGGTGGTGGCCGTGGGTGACGCGGAGCAGGCCGTGGCCCGACTGGATGCCCGGGACTTCGACCTGGTGGTGAGCGACCTGCGTCTGCCCGGGGCCGACGGCATGGAGCTGCTGGGTCACTGCCGGCGCCTGCCGGCGGCCCCCGGCTTTATCATCATCACCGCGTTCGGCACCATCCCCCAAGCGGTGGAAGCGCTGCGCCAGGGGGCCGATGATTTCCTCACCAAGCCCGTGGATCTGGACCACCTCGGCCTGGCCGTGCGGCGCGTGCTGCGCACCCGCGCCCTGCAGGCGGAAGTGGCCCGCTACCGCCAACTCCTCAACATGTCGGATTTCCATGGGCTCATCGGCGCCAGCCCCGCGATGCTGGCGCTGTTCGATGCCATACGCCGGATCGCCCGTGCCCCGGGGCCGGTGCTCATCACCGGAGAATCGGGTACCGGCAAGGAACTGGTGGCCCGCGCACTGCACGCCGAGAGCGAGCGCTGCAACGGCCCCTTCGTGGCCATCAACTGTGCCGGGATTCCCACGGAGCTGCTGGAATCCGAGCTGTTCGGTCATGCGCCCGGTGCGTTCACCGGTGCCACCGGCGCCCGCAAGGGCTTGTTTGCGGAGGCGCACGGCGGCANNGCCGCCGATGCAGGCCAAGCTGCTGCGTCTGCTGCAGGACGGGCGCGTGCGCCCCGTGGGCGCCAATCGCGAGGAGGCCGCTGACGTGCGGGTGCTGGCGGCCACGAACCGCGATCTTGCCCCCATGATCGACGATGGCAGCTTCCGCGAGGATCTCTTCTACCGCCTGGAGACGTTCCACATCACGATCCCGCCCCTGCGTGAACGCGGCGAGGACGTGGAACGCCTCGCGCTGGCGTTTCTCAGGCGCTCCGCAGCCGCGCTGGACCGGGACATCGGCGGGATCAGCCCGGAAGCGCTGCGCGCCCTGCGCCGTTACGATTTTCCGGGCAACGTGCGCGAGCTGGCCAGCATCGTGGAGCGCGCGGTGGCGTTTTGCCGGGGCGCGGAGATCGGCGAGTCCGATCTGCCCGACCGGGTGCTGGCGGGCCCGGTGGCGCCTCAGCCGGCTGACGGCCTTTGGGGGGATGAACAGGCCATGCCAACACTGGCCCAGGTGGAGGACCGCTACATCCGCCATGTGCTGGACCGGGTCGACGGCAACAAGCGCCAGGCCGCCCGTGTGCTGGGCATCGGCCGGCGTACGCTTTACCGCCGCCTCGGGGTGGACTGACACGGGTCAGTCAGGCCCATGTGCCAGTCTGACACGGCTTGATCGGCTCCGACCGGGCAGCAGGTCGGGTAGAGATTTTCCTTAAAAAGAATCGGTTAGAGCGCATTATCGGCACCCGCGCTGGTCTGGCATGGTCCTTGTAGGCAGTAAAGGGTGAACTTTCACCCAAAGATCCGGAGGATCAAGACACATGACCCGTCAATTCCGCAAACTCCCCCTCGCCCTGGCCATGGCTGCCCTGCTCGGGCTGTCCGGCGCGGCCATCGCCCAGCAGCAGGGCCAGCCCCCGACCGGCCAGGAAGGCGCCCCGCCGGCCGGCCAGCCCGGCATGGACCAGCAGCAGCCCGGGGCCCAGATCGATCCGGACACCCTGGACCGGTTCGTGGATGCTTTCGTTGAAGTGCAGCATATCCGCGAGGACTTCGCCGAGCGTCTGCAGGGTGTCGAGAGCGAGGCGGATGCCCAGGCCATGCAGCAGGAGGCCCAGGAAGAGATGATCAGCGCCGTGGAGGACAACGGTCTGAGCGTCGAGGAGTACAACCAGGTGGCCATGGCTCTGCAGCAGGATCCCGCCATGATGCAGCAGGTTCAGCAGATGGCTCAGGAACGGATGTAAGCCGCACAAAAAGGCCCCGCCCTCTGTCGAGGGCGGGGCTTTTTTGTGGGCAGAGACAAGATGCAAGAGACAAGAGGCAAGTGGGTGGCGGTGTCCGTGTCGGGCTGAAGCCCGACC
>NZ_MVBK01000063.1:0-1055 GCF_002000365.1 Thioalkalivibrio denitrificans
GGCCAGGGTGGGGTGGTTTCCTTCAACCTTCATCCCTCATCCTTCAACCTTCCAAAGCGGGTGGTTTCATTCAACCTTCATCCTTCCACCTTCAACCTTCCAAAGCGCCTTGCCATCCCACCCCGCCCCCGGTAACATTTCGTCCGCTTCAGGGGAGTAGCCGTCCCGGCGCAAGTCCGGGAGCATGCGTCAACACAATTGACCCGAAGGGTCATGGTGCATGCGGCCCATGCGGTCTGGCGAGACCTGTGGTATCGACCTCCGATCCGGGCCGGACGNNCGTCCGGCCCCTTGGAGTATCCCGTGGAAATCTTCTTCGTCGCCCTGGTCACGGTCGCCGTCGCGGAGATCGGGGACAAGACACAGCTTGTCACGCTCACCCTGAGCGCCCGCTTTCGCAAACCCTGGGCGGTCCTAGCCGGCGTGCTCGTCGCGTCACTGCTCAATCACGGGCTTGCCGCACTGGGCGGCATGTGGCTCTCGCGACTGCTCCCTGACATGTTGCTGGCATGGATCGTGGGACTCGGTTTCATTGCCATGGCAGTCTGGATCCTGTTCGAGCGGGAAGAGCAGGAGGACATGCCGAAGACCATCACCGGACGGGGAGCATTCCTCACCACGCTCGTGGTGTTCTTCATCATGGAGATGGGCGACAAGACCCAGATCGCGACGGCCGCCCTGGCCGCCGGTTTCGAGAGTGTTCTATGGGTGGTCGCGGGCAGCACGCTCGGCATGCTTGTGGCCAACGCCCCGGCCGTGTGGATCGGGCACAAGTACGCCGCACGCATCCCTGCACGGCTCATGCGACGCCTCGGGGCGACGATCTTCATCGCCATCGGGCTTGCGGTGATCGCCGCCGCGTTGATCAACCATTGAGCGCCTCATCAGTCTTCCCGGCGATGTGCGGGGCTAGTGTCCTGAGTCAGAGATTCGTTGCATTTCAGCGGGCCTGTACGGGATGCGCGGCAAGGCGCTCGAGCGAAGGACGGGCAGGCCCATTCGAGCGAGAGCAACGCGGCCGCGCGCCCGTACAGGCCCGCCCGCAGGGAGCCCCG
>NZ_MVBK01000063.1:1078-7218 GCF_002000365.1 Thioalkalivibrio denitrificans
AAGGATCGGAAAAATGGACCGCTCTCCCACCGGCGCAGTAGGAGCAGCCTAAGTCCGACAGGCTCCTAAACCTTGCATTTCCCCTCGAGGCTGTTAGAATCCCGCCCGCGTTCGGCAGTGTCCGAACGCGCATGTGAGGCAACAGAGGTTCAAACAATCGATGGACAGTTGCAGTTGCAATCGTACACGCGCGAAGGCCGTCAGCGGCCTGAACTGGGTGTGCCGCAGCGTCCGTCGGGACCATACCCCCGCCCCGGTCATCTGACCGCCCCAGGGTCCCGTCCCCGACGCGCCGCGACACACTGAATGGCACGTACGGGGGGATCCGATCTCCCGGAACCGCATCGGACTCCGTGACCTGACGGTCATGGATGCCCGCTTGTGTTCCGGATCAGTTCCTTCCAGAACCGTTCGGGAATCACCTGCCCCGACTCCACGGGCCGTGATCACGAACCCCGCTGACTGCTCGCGTGAAAGCGCACCGACCGATGGTGCGCGCCTCGATCCACGGTGACCGCACGGTCACCAGACCCTGAGGAGCAGTCCCATGACCACATTGTTCAACAAGGCCCTCGACAGCATCCGGCACAGCAGCCCCGATGAACTGTGGCGGCAGGTGGATGCCGCCATCGACATGGACGTGGATACGGTCAGCGCCGCCATGCGCAAGGGCGCCATCGGCACCGCGCGCCTGCGTTTCCTGCGTCTCGCCGAACAATCCCAGATCCGTGTACTGGAACGCATAGACACCCGGGACGCCGTGCGCCTTGCCGGCGGCCTGCCGACGTACACCGTGGCCCGACTGTATGAACGCCTGCCGCGCAAGCTGGGCAAGGCCATCGTGCAGGCCCTGCCCGAGGGCAAGCGCCGCGGTGTCGTGGTGATCCTGAATCACCGTCGCCAGCGCTGAGCCGCGCCAGAACCGTTATCCCACACTCATTCAGGGAGGCAGACCTCATGCCCGACGACCCCGGACCTGCTAACGCGCAGTCAGCAAGCGCCTCCCTCCGGAGGCCCGACACGTCGCCCGCCCGCGGGGGCACCAACGGCGACGTGCGTCCTTCCTGAATCATCATGCCGGGGAGGCCGCGCCTCCCTGTGCCTGCGCCATGACGGCGGGTGAACACCCACCTTATCCTGACAAGAGGACGCCATCATGGAACAGATCATCTTCAACCTCCTGCGCGAGGGCGCACACGACAAGGCCCTTGCCCTGCTCATTCACCCGGTACCGGCTGAAACGGCACGCCGGCTCGCGGAACTGGAACCGGAAGATCGCTGGTTGATTTTTTCGCAGATGCACGCCGCAGACGCGCGCGCCACCTTCCTGCACCTGGACGACGAGGAGCAGGCCGGTCTCCTGGAATCCATGGGACTGGACCGCGCAGCGGTCTTCGGGGCACATCTGCCTCTGTACACCCTTGCGCGAACCCATGCGCTGCTGCCGCGCAGCTATGCACAGGCGCTCCTGACCCGGCTGCCGGCCGACAAGCGGAAGGGAGTCCATGCAATACTCCGCCATCACGAGGACAGCGTCGCGCGTGTCATGCGCGGCGAATTCCTGGCCGTCTCCGGCCAGACAACGGCGCAGGCCGCGATCAATGCCCTGCGGGACAATCCCCTGCTCAGCGATGACACCGGATCGGTGGTGTTCGTCACCGACAGCGGCGGGAAGCTGCGCGGTCATGTGCGCCTGGCCACGCTGTTGCGCGCGCACCCCGACCTCGAGGTGGGCGGACTGCTGGAGCCCGGTCGCCACCGGGTCAGGCTGGACGACAACAAGGTGGATGCCGCACGCAGCCTGCAGCGGATCAACCTGCCGGTGCTGCCGGTGACGGACGGCCATGATGTCCTGGTGGGCGTGCTGCGCTTCGACGACGCCATGGACGTCCTGGAAGAGGACGCCTCGGAGGATGTGTACAAGAAGGCCGGCGTGGGCGACCTGATCCATGCCACGGAGGTGGTGCGCAGCGAGAAGCTCACCGCGGGCGGCATCGGATACCCGGTGAAGGTGCGCCTGCTGTTTCTCATGGTGACCCTTGCCGGCGGCCTAATGGTGGGCGGGCTCATCGACCACTTCGAGGAAACCCTCGCAGCG
Source organism: Thioalkalivibrio denitrificans (assembly GCF_002000365.1). GTDB lineage: Bacteria > Pseudomonadota > Gammaproteobacteria > Ectothiorhodospirales > Ectothiorhodospiraceae > Thioalkalivibrio_A > Thioalkalivibrio_A denitrificans. Next base: position 3,177 of record NZ_MVBK01000063.1, read on the forward strand.
GTCATCGCCCTGGCCATCTTCATCCCGCTGGTCATGGACATGGGCGGCAATGTGGGCACCCAGTCCACCACCATCTTCGCCCGTGGTCTTGCCTTGGGGCATATCAACCTGTCCCAGTTCTTTCGCACGCACCTGCTGCGCGAACTGAAGGTGGGTGTCACCATGGGCGCCCTGCTCGGCCTGCTGGCCGGCACCGTGGCCTGGTTCTGGCAGGGCGCACCCAACGGCATCCCGGAGCTGGGACTCGTGGTGGGCACGGCGCTGTTCTTCGCCGTCACCACCGCCTCGGTGCTGGGCTTCCTGCTGCCCTGGGTGATGCTCAAGCTGGGCGTGGACCACGCCCCCGGGGCCGACCCCTTCATCACCACCATCGAGGACTTCAGCGGGCTCGCGGTGTACTTCCTGCTGGCCGGTTGGCTGCTCGGCGTGGCCTGACCTGGTCTACCGGCCGGTGCGCCCCTACGGGCACCGGCTGGACTCTTGCAACCATTCAATCGGGAGACAGACAGATGATCAGAGTACCTTCCATTCTCGCAGTGTCCGCGGCCGGCCTCGGCGCGATGGTCCTCACCACCCATGCCCTGGCCGGCGGCCACTATGTGGTTGACGACGCCGACCTCATCGATCCCCGCAGTTGCGAAGCGGAGATCTGGTACACCGATACGGACGGCGCCGGTCACGGCACGTTTCTGTCACCCACGTGCCGTCTGGACGGCCCGTGGCAGGTGACAGCCACTGCCGGCTTCCTGCGTGAGTCCGGCAGCAACGAGGAGCTTTACGGGCTGGAGGCCAAGGCCCTGTTCATGGACATGGAGACCCACGGATTCGGTGTCGGCCTGGTGGCGGGCACCGAGTACCTGACCGAAACGAGCCGCTGGGAGGTGGCGTTTGCCTACGTGCCGGTGAGCTTCGAAGTGGTCCCCGATCGCGCCATGGCGCACATCAACCTGGGCGTGGAGCGGGACCGGGGCGAGGACGACAAGACGGCGCTGACTTGGGGCCTCGGCACCGAAGCCACGCTCGCCGGCCCACTGGGTTTCGTCGCTGAAGTCTTCGGCGACGATCGCAGCGGCTCGCACCCGGTGGCACAGATCGGACCGCGCTTGGCCCTGCTCGACGATCGCCTGTTCGCGGACCTCACCTGGACCCGCGAACTGGGCGGCGACCGGGAAGAGGCCTGGACGGTGGGTGTGATCTTCGTGGCCTTGAACTTCTGACCCGGATCCGGGAATTCGGCCGGGAGAGCGCACTTGCGAGCGCCGGTACCTGGGCATAAGGTGACTATCCGAGTTCGCTGTATGGACCCTCACCCCCATGAGCAGCATCGACGCGTCCCCCCTGACCACCCCGATCCGTCCCGAACCCGGCCACAGCACGGAACATCCGCCCTGGACCCGATCGCTGATGTTTCGCGTGGTGGTGGGCGTGCTGGCGGTGACCGCACTGATCAGCACCGTGGTGTTCGCCGGCATCGATCATTTTGTGAGCCGCCAGTTCGAGGCCCTGCACGAGGAGCGGGTCCAGCGCGTGGCCGCCCAAGTGAGTGAGGGCGTCGAGCGGGAGTTGTATCGGCTGGGCAACCTGAGCCGTCTGCTGGCCCAGGACACGGACCTGATCAACAGCACCTACTACCACCTCTACCTGGAAGGGGAGCAGGATCATCCGGTGGCGGCGGTGGGGCGCATCGCCCGCGCCTTTGGGCTCGAATCCATCGGACTGTGGGCACCCGACGGCCGGGTCGTGGCCTCGGATGGCGCGGGCGATCAGGCACCCGTGGCCGTCGCGCCCATGGGGGACCTGTCCAGGCTGCGCGATGCGGAGTCGGGCCTGCGATCCGGCGGGAATGACGAGTTCTGGCTGGTAGCCCAGGTGCCCATCGAGCACAACTCCAACGTGCTGGCCTGGATGACCCTGGCCGAGCCCATGGTGCGGCTGCTGGACACCCTGGAGCAGACACATTCGGCCAGTATCCGGCCCGCTGCAGACGATGCGCCGACACGGGATGTCGTGCGAATCGCCGTGGGGAGGGAGGCTTCGTCGGGGACCGAGTCCAACCCGGTCTATCTGGATGTCACCGCGCCGGACGTGGTGGGCCGCGCGCTCACCGAAGTGAAGCGGCTGCTCGGCGTGATCATGGCCCTGTCCGCCGTGCTGTTGGCCACGGCACTGGCCTTCGTGCTGCACTGGCAGCTCAAACCCGTGACCACACTTTCGGAATACATCGGCGCCGTGGGCCGGGGAGAGTTCGGCGGGCAGGCGCCCCTGCCACGGGGGCGCGGCGAGTTGTCCAGTCTGGTGCGTTCGTTCAACGCCATGTCCACGGCGCTGGCCCGGTTGCGCGACATGGAGCGCCGCCTCCGGCACCAGGAGCAGCTCTCCGCCATCGGCCGCGTGGCGGCGCGCGTGGCCCACGACATGAACAATCCGCTGAGCGTCATCAGCAGTGCCGCGGCCACCATGAAACGGCGTATTCCGTCAGGGGATCCGCTGGCCGAGTACGTGGACCTGATCGATCACCATGCCCAGCGATGCGGCAGCACGGTGCGCGAACTGCTGGAGTATGGCCGACCCGTGACGCCCCGCCTGCAACCCGTGGCACCGGCCGAGATCTGTGAGGGAATCCTTCGGCGCTGGCAGCGCCGCCAGCCGCAAAGCCTTAAGGTGGAGTTCACGGCGCAGCAGAACCTGCCCGTGATCCAGGCCGATCCGCTGCTGCTGGAGCAGATGCTGGACAACCTGCTGGACAACGCCGCACACGCCGCCACCCCCGATGGCACTGTGAGCCTGCACGTACGCGCGGACGGAACACAGGTCCGGCTGGAGGTGCACGACACAGGGCCCGGCTTCAGCCCGGAGGCGCGTGCGCACCTGTTCGAGCCGTTCTTCACCGGACGGTGCAGCGGCACGGGACTCGGGCTGGCCAGCTGTCTGGCCATCGCGCGCGCCCACGAGGGCGATATACAGGTGCCGGAGGAGTCCGCCGGAACGGTGCGGGTGTTCCTGCCGACAACGCCGGCGACGACTGCGGCTCAGACCGTCATGAGCCCCGGTCGGTAACCGGCCTCTTGCGCCGACACGGGGACGAGGCTCGCGGCGGTGACGGCCTGCCCCGTCGGACTGTAGAGGTAGTCCATGAAGGGCTCCATCAGCTCGGGCCGCCAGCGGTCGGTGACCACGTTCAGCGGCCCCACCAGGGGATAGCGACCGGCAAGGATCGTCTCGTTCGACGGCGCGACGCCGTCAATGGCCAGGACCTTCAGGCGCCCGGCCTCCACCAGAGGTCTGGCAAACACCCAGCTCACCACCCCGACGCCGCTGGCAAAGCGCGACACCGTGTCCACCAGTTGCTGGTCCGTGTCCACGCTCAGGCCACGGGGAGACCAGTCCGGACGGTTGCGAAACAGCAGGTCGCGCACGGGCTCGAAGAAATCCGGGCAGTGTTCGCGGTAGACCAGCGCGACGGGCCGGTCATCCCCGCCCAGTTCGCTCCAGCGCGAGATCCGGCCGCGCGCCAAGGCGGTGAGTTCGTCCAAACCGATGTCACCGACCGCCATATCCGGATGAGCAACGACCGCCTTGATGTCGCGCGCCACCAGCAGGCCGCGCAGGCCCGCGGCGCGGCTGCCCTCCAGCGGACAGCACAGCCCCCCCAGGTGCACGCCGCGCTGGCGCACCGCCGTGATGCCGTCGTCGCAGCCGCCGCCGAAGACGATGAAATCATGGCCCGTGTCACGCTTGTAGTGGCCGGCCAGTTCCCGGAATGCGCCGTAGGTGAGGATGTGGGTGCCCTGGTAGGAGAGCGTATCCGGGTTGCGCGCCGCCACGCGCAGGTAGGGGTTGTCGGCGGTCAGGCAGCCGCCCCGGGCCAAGTCGTCGCGCCAGGCCTCCCGGGGCCGCGCCAGGGTGGCCCCGATGGCATAGCCGCCCGCCGCGCAGCCCAGAAGCGCACCCACACCCATCATGAAATGTCTGCGACGCATGGTTTAAGCTTAGCCTTCGCCCGTCTTCGCGCCAACACCCATGCCCATGCCCCGTCCCGCCC
>NZ_MVBK01000064.1 GCF_002000365.1 Thioalkalivibrio denitrificans
CTAAACGCTCATCAAGCGCCAATCAACCTGTGCTTCTCAACCCCTCCCTCACTCAGATCGCTGCCTTCAAGGTGGCACCCTCGGGCACCATCCCCGTCTCCAGGTAGCGCCACAGCGCCACCAGCAGCTTGCGCGCCAGCGCCACGATGCCCACCCGCCGGTGGCGTTTTCCCGTGCCACCGAAGCGCTCAAAAAACCACCGACTCAGCGCGCTGTCAGGCTGATAGCGTAGCCACAGCCAAGCGATCTCCACCGCTAGTGCGCGCACGCGCCGGTTGCCCGCCTTGCTGATCCCCTGCTCGCGGTTGATCTGCCCGCTCGCATACGGCGTGCCCGTCAGCCCCGCCAACGCCCCCACTTGCTTGGCGTTGCGAAACTCCCGCCAGCCAAAAAACTCCATCACAAACACCCAGGCCGCCACCCGCCCGATACTCTTGAGCCGGCGAAGCTGCTCAACCATCGCCATCGCACCACCCGCGTGCGCCGCCTCCTGCACCCGCCGGTCCTGCTCTCGCTCCAGCTCCTTGATCTGCTCCTCCACCAACCTCAGGCGGCTGCCCGCACGCTCAAGCTCGCCCTGCAGATCCGACGCCAGCGCCTGACCATCAAAGCTGCGAAATTGCGCCACCCGCCGTGCCCAGTCCTTGAGATCCACCCGCTCAACCCGGATACCCTGGGCAAACAACACCCCCTTGATCCGGCTCACCAAAGCACCGCGCTCCTTCTTCAACCGCTCCACCTCCCGGTGCAGATGCCGACCCGCCTCGGCCTCAGGATCCGGAACCCGCACCACCTTCCACACCCGCTCCCCGCCGTGGTGCTGACGCAGCTTCGAAAGCAGCGTCTCCAAATCCACCCGATCGGTCTTGCTGCGCCGCGCACGACGGCTCACCTCGATGCTCGCCGGGTCCACCACCAGGTTACTCACCCCCCAGCTCTCCAACAGCCGATGAAGCCAAAACCCGTCGCGGCCCGCCTCATAACAGCTGCGCACCACCACCGCCTCACCCAATCCGAACTTCTTCTTCGCCCCCGCGAGCGCCTCCTGCAGCCCCAACACGCTCCCGCCTTCCACGTTCACCGTGCGCCGCTTGGCGCCACACTCAAAACCCACCTTCCACTTCGATTTGCTCAGCTCCAAGGCCATATACAACACCGCCGACGCTGCGCTATCGTTCCTCTTAAGGGCCATCTGGGTCATCTCGTCCTCCCGGTTTCGGTTGCTTGCCAAAATCCGGAGGATAACCT
>NZ_MVBK01000065.1 GCF_002000365.1 Thioalkalivibrio denitrificans
GGTCAATCCATGATGTCTACGGCAGGAGATCTTCGTTCCGATGGCGGAGCCGTCGGCCGCCCTGATACGCTTTTGATCCACAGTCCAGGACCTCCGTGACCATGACCCCGGAAACCCTCAGTGAAGTACTGCGCGAGAGTGCGCGGATCAAGATGCAGCTCGCCGATGAGCAGGCGGACGCGATCCTGGTCGTCATCGACGCGGTGGTTGAGGCACTGGCCCGCGGCAACACCATCTTCTTCTTCGGCAACGGCGGCAGCGCCGCGGACTCGCAGCACTTGGCCGCGGAACTGGTCGGGCGTTTCGTGCGCGAGCGCCGGCCGCTGGCCGCCTTGGCGCTCACCACCGACACCTCTATCCTCACCAGCATCGGCAACGACTACGGTTTCGACGAAATCTTCCTCCGTCAGATCCAGGGCCTGGGCCGCAAGGGCGACGTGGTCGTCGGCCTGAGTACCAGCGGCAATTCGCCCAATGTATTGAAGGCCATGGAAGCGGCACGTGTCGGCGGGCTGACCACGGTGGGCCTTACCGGGCGCAGCGGCGGAAAGCTGGCTGCCGTTGTCCATCATTGCTTGCGGGTACCCTCCGACGACACCGCGCGCATCCAGGAGAGCCACATCGCCATCGGCCACCTGATCTGCATGGGTGTGGATGAGGCCGTCGCCGACGGTCGCATCCCGACGGAGGCACACGGGAGCGGAAGCTCCGAATGATCGTTGCGCACCTGGCTCGCGTCTCTCGTCCGGGCGGATGATCCATGTCGTCCAGAGCCCTGTTTCTTGACCGCGACGGCACTCTTATGGTGGATGTGGGTTACCCCAGCCAGCCGGACCAGGTGTCGCTCCTGCCCGGTGTCGCCGAGGCGCTTGCCGCCTGCACGGCCGCGGGCTATCGCCTGTCCATCATCAGCAACCAGTCGGGTGTCGGTCGGGGATATTTCGGTCCCGATGCCGTGCAGGCCGTTCATGAGCGTCTGCTGGAGCTGCTTGGGGCGCAAGGCGTGTACATCGACGATGCGCGCTACTGCCTGCACGCCCCCGAGGACCAATGTGAATGCCGCAAGCCCTCGCCCCTCATGATCCGGCAATCGGCGGAGCACCTCGGGGTCGATACAGCCCGAAGCTTCATGATCGGCGATAAGCCCTCGGACATGGAGGCAGGCCGGCGAGCCGGGTGCCGCACGATTCTGCTTGCCCCGAATTCTGGGGATGTCGGGGCCGATCACGTCTGTGCCGACTGGGCCGGGATTCGGCGGGTCGTCTGCGAAGGGTGGTGACGAACGCTCGCCCGGCGCCGGCTCCATGTGCGGCCGCGTGCTAACATCCGTGCCTTATTGAAACGGGGACGCATCCACGCCCTCCATGTGGCGCACCGGTTACTCCATCCTGCTTTATCTGCTCTGGCCGCTCATTGCGGTGCGGCTGCTCTGGCGCGCGCGGCGCAACCCGGCGTACCTCCGGCGCTGGCGTGAGCGCTTTACCGCCGGAGTGTCCATGTCTGTGCGGCCGCGCCTTTGGGTGCATGCGGTCTCGGTGGGTGAAGTGGTGGCGGCATCGCCGTTGATCAAAGCGCTGTTCGCCCGCTTTCCGGATCATGCGGTGCTGGTGACGACCACCACGCCCACGGGTTCTGCCGAAGTGCAGCGCCGTTTCGGCGACCGCGTCGAGCACCGCTACCTACCTGTGGATTTGCCGCACCTGGCGGGTGCCGTTGTCCGGCGCATCAATCCGCATCTGCTTCTCGTGATGGAAACCGAACTCTGGCCCAACCTCTACGCCGCCTGCCGCCGCGAGGGGGTGCCGGTCATGCTGGTGAATGCGCGCCTGTCGGAGCGTTCGCTGGGTGGGTACCGGCGGGTGCGTCCGCTGGTGGCGCAGGCGCTGCGTTCGGTGACCGCGCTGGCGGCCCGCTCGGAAGAAGACGCGCGCCGCTTTCTGGCGCTGGGTGCGGACGCGGCACGGTTGCGGGTCACGGGGAACCTGAAATATGACCTGCCCGCGCCCTCCGACACGGTGCGGTCTGCTGCCAGCAATCCAGGTGAGGCGCGTCCCGTGTGGATCGCTGCAAGCACTCACGACGGCGAGGACGAACAGGTGCTTGCCGCCCACGCGGCGCTCAGGAAGCACATGCCCGATGCCCTGCTGATCCTGGTGCCTCGGCATCCCGAACGTTTCGATGCTGTGGCGCGGCTCTGCGGGAAATCGGGTTTTGCCGTGGCGCGGCGTTCCCGCGACGAGGTACCGGATGCCGCGACGGCCGTCTGGCTGGGGGACACCATGGGCGAACTGCCGGATCTCTTCCCCCTCGCGCAGGTGGCCTTTCTGGGCGGCAGCCTCGTACCCACGGGCGGCCACAATCCGTTGGAAGCGGCGGTTCACCACGTGCCGGTGCTGACCGGACCACACGTGTTCAATTTTCGTGAGGTGTTCGACGGCCTGGTGGGGGCAGGTGGTGCCCGGGTGGTGGCCGACGCGGACGCACTGGCAGACGTCCTCAGGGCCTGGTTGGGCGATGACGATGAGCGTCAACGCCGCGGCGCGGCGGCGGACGGCGTTGTGGAAGCAAACAGGGGTGCGCTCGACAGCGTGGTCGCCTGGGTCGAGGAGATCCTGGCGCGCAGGACGACCACGGAGATATAGTCCGGATAGTGAGGCGTGAAGCGTGAGGGGTGAGGCGATAGGGGATAGGTGTGAAACCACCCCCACCCTGGCCCTCCCCCATGAGGGGGAGGGGATTTTGGGCGAGTGATCGGGGAAGGAATGACCTGCGGGGGCTTGCGTCCCCGGGCAGGCGGAGTAGGCTCCCCGCCTAACGCCTCATCTACTTGATGAACGCAGTCAGCGTCTTGAACTGCGAATGACGCGCATCGCGCAGCCACTCGAAGATCACCGATTCGGTGTTGGTCACAGTGATGCCCGCCTGGCGCAGGCGGTGCAGGGCGTTGGCCTTGTTGGCAGGGTCCCGGGAACACACGGCGTCTTCCGGCACGAAGGCCTGGAAACCCGCCGCCTGCAGATCCATGGCCGTCTGCAGCACGCACACGTGCGTCTCCATGCCGCACACCACCACCTGCGGCCGGCGCGCGCCCTTCAGTGCGTCCAGGATGCCCGCCTCGCCGCAGCAGGAAAAGGCGATCTTCTCCAGCACGCGGGCATTGTCCGGCAGGTCCGCCGAAAGCGCATCCACGGTGTATCCCAGTCCCTTGGGATATTGCTCCGATACAATCACCGGGATCTCCAGATGCCCGGCGGACTGGGCAAGGATGCCGGCGGCACGAATGGAGGCATTACGGGCGATGTCATCCATGGCGCCGGCAAGGCGCTCCTGCATGTCGACGATCAGCAGCTGACTGTGCGCCGCATGGCAAAGCTGATTACTCATCTTGGTCCTACTGCAACCAGGCGTTGACCGCCCGCAGGTCCTGTTCGTCCAGGGTGCCCGCCGCCTGTTTCAGGCGCAGGGTGTTGAGCACGAAGTCGTAGCGGGCCTGGGCGAAATCACGCTGGGCACGGAACACCTCGCGCAGGGCCAGCAGCACGTCCACCGCGGTGCGGGTGCCCACCTCGAACCCGGCCTCGGCGGCTTCGGCTGCGGCCTGGGTGGATTCCAGCGCGCGGTTCAGGGCCCGCACCTGGGAAGCACCCGACACCACGGACAAATAGGCGCTGCGGGTCTGCTGCACGGTGCGGCGCTGGGTCAGGTCCAGCTGTTCACGGGCGCCATCGAAGCGCTCCCTGGACTCGCGCGTCAGGGAGGTGGTGCGACCGCCCGTATACAGGGGGATGCGTAGCTGCAAGGCGATCTGGCTCTCGCGGCGATCCTGGAACTGGGGGTTTACGCCCGTCGCGCCGTGAGTGTCGACATCCGCATAGCTGGCCTGCAATCCGACCGTGGGATAGTGACCGGCACGCTGGCGCTTGATCTCCTCGGCGGCGAACTCGGTGGCGAAGCGTTGGGCGGTGAGCGCCAGATTGCTGTCCACGGCCGTGGCGACCCATTGGTCCATGTCTTCGGGTTCGGGTGTGGTCAGCGGTATGGTGTCGCGCAGGCCGGACAGTGCCTCGTAGTACTGACCGGTGACCACGGCAAGCTGTTCCCGGGCCACGTCCAGCTGGTTCATGGCCGCGATCTCCTGGGCCACGGCGATGTCGAACTGGGCCTGGGATTCCTTCACGTCGGTGATGGCGATCAGCCCCACCTCGAAGCGGCGTTCCGACTGTTCCAGCTGCCGGCCGATGGCCTCTTTCTCCGCCTGGGCGAAACTGAGGTTGTCCTGGGCCGCCAGCACGCCGAAATAGGCCTCGGCCACCCGTACGATCAGTTCCTGGCGTGCACTGTCGCGCACCGCGGTGGCCTGGGCGATGCCCAGGTCCGCCTGGCGCAGCGCCACGTAGTTGCGGTGGTCGTAGACGGTCTGGTTGAGCGTCAGTTCAAGGCGCGTGGTATCGAAGCTGTCGTTGGGCAGCCCCGATGGCTCGGTGCGCGTATGGGACTGCGAGGCACCGGCCTCGAGTTGGGGCAGCAGGACCGAGCGGGCCTGGGGGCGGGCTTCCAGCGCCGCGCGGAAGTCCGCTTCGGCGGCCCGCAGCTCGGCATCGTGCTCCAGGGCCACCTGGTAGACGGACCAGAGGTCGGCGCCGTGCGCCTTGAGTGGAGCGAGGCCCCAGGCGAACAGGACTAAGGCAAGAAGCATGGTGCGTGAGCCGGCGAACATGAAGCGTCTCCTGCGGCATTGGGCGGTGCCCTGAAAGTCGACCCCTAATAAATTAGCACGCCCTAATATACTTTGGCCATCGCGGTGCGTTGTGGGAAACCTGCCCGCAGTCAGTACACAGGAAGGTCGGTATCCACCTGCCGCGCCCACGCATCGATACCTCCGGCCAGGTTGATGATCCGCCTGAACCCGTGATGTTCCAGAAACAGTCCGGCGTGGTGACTGCGTATGCCATGGTGGCAGATCACAACAATCTCCCGCTCGGGGTCTTCCCGGTTGACCAGTTCAGGCACCTGCCGGAGCGGTACCAGGGTGGAACCCTCGATGTGAGCGATTTCGTACTCCCACGGTTCGCGCACGTCCAGGAGCAGCGGCGGTGTCGGGGTCTCGCGAAGATACGCGTCAAGTTGTGCGGGTGTGAACTGGCGCATGGGCATGGCCGCGCCGACGCCCCTCGGGCGCGGCGCTCAGAAGCGGAATACCGGCTTGCGCTCGGTCCCCACGAGCGGCTTGAGGCAGGTCTCGAACAGCTTTTCACGCACAAACTCGTTCTCGCCCAGGCGCGTGACCCGCCAGGCCTCCATGACGGGGGCATCGCCCACCACCACGAACAGGCGTCCGCCGGGATTGAGTTGGCGCTCGAAACAGTCCCGGTACTCCGGCAGGCTGCCTGTTACCGCGATCACGTCGTAGCGTTCGCGCTGGGTGGTCCACCCTTTGGCGGCGTCGCCCTGGCTCAGGGCGACATTGAGGATGCCGGTCTGCTCCAGATGCTTCATTGCCGAGGTCTTGAAGTCGTCGTGAATCTCCACGCTGTCCACGTGCGCCCCCAGCTTCGCCATGCAGCAGGTGACGTAACCCGAGCCCGTGCCCACCTCCAGGCAGACATCCGCGGGCGAGATCTCCAGCGCCTGGAGCATCCGGCCCTCCACCTTGGGTGCCATCATGGATTCGCCGTGGCCCAGCGGGATCTCGAGATCCGCGTAGGCGATATTGCGATAGTTCTGCGGGACGAACAGTTCACGGGGCGTCTGCTCGATCACGTCGAGCACGCGCTGATCGAGCACGTCCCAGGGGCGGATCTGCTGCTCGACCATGTTGAAGCGGGCCTGTTCGAAGTTCATGGCGGGTCCTGAAGCGATGGGTTAGCGGCTCTGGCTCCGGTGTGTGCGGTTGGCCGACGATGCAAGGGTACGAGCAAGGCCTTCCACGAGCAAGTCGGGAGGATTTCCGTGGGCATATTCCGCAATTGGTGCAGGGCGTGCGCACTGCTGGTAATGTTGCAAACATGAATGCGGGCGAGACTATTCTCATTGTGGATGACGATCAGGGGCTGCGGGACTTGTTGCAGCGATATCTTCAGGAAGGCGGCTACCAAGCGGCGGCGGTGCCCGACGGCCGTGCCATGGATGAATACCTCGCAGCGCAGACCCCCGACCTGATCATCCTCGACCTCATGCTGCCGGGTGAGGACGGCTTGGCAATCGCCCGGCGCCTGCGCGCCCGGCATGACTGGCCGGTGATCATGCTCTCGGCGCGGGGTGAGGAGGTGGATCGGATCGTCGGTCTTGAAGTGGGAGCGGACGACTACCTGCCCAAGCCTTTCAATCCGCGTGAATTGCTGGCACGAATCCGGGCAGTGCTGCGGCGCAGGGTTCGGCAGGTCCCCGGGGGCGACGAGTCGCGTCGTGTCGTCGCCTTTGGACCGTTTCGCCTCGATCTCGACGGCTACGTGCTCACACGGGACGGGGACGAAGTCGCCCTCACGGCCGGGGATCTCGCACTGCTGCGCGTGTTCGCCGAACACGCCAACAGTGTTTTGAGCCGGGACAAGCTCCTGGATCTGCTCAAGGGCTATGAGCGTTCCCCGTTCGATCGCAGTGTCGATGTGCGCGTGACCCGCCTGCGGCGCAAGATCGAGGAAGACCCGTCCTCACCGCGCTACATTCGCACGGTCTGGGGTGTCGGTTACGTATTCACGCCTTCCGGGCAGCGGGGATAAAAAAGCCCGCCTCATGGAGGCGGGCACACCGCCAGACAACCTCTAGCCCGCATATCGGCGACCGCAGTAGAAGGGTGGTGAGATATGCGGGCTAGGACCATGGGGATGATCCGTTCCCCACGCCGTGTGTCAGTACGCCAGTCGGAACCGATCCAGTTCCTCCTTGGTGATCTCCCCGGGGCGCTTCATGATCCATGCATCATCGCCGCCGACCCAGGCCTTGAATACGGCCAGGTTGCGCTGGCGTTGCGTCTCGGTTTCACCCAGATGTTCGTACATGTTGCCGGGTTTGCCGTCAGTGGTGTTGCTGCCGTCGTCCAGGCGGCGCATCAGGGCACCCGTGTCGGGCCATGCGACAAAGAAGATCAGGTCGGCATGGGTGTCCATGCGCGGACCCTTGAGTTCGCGCTTGTAGCGCTCCTGGTCCTCCTCGAACTCACCCAGGTAAGGGGATTCGGCGCCGTGGCAGGCCGCGCACTTGGCTTCCCACAGGGGGCGTACATGATCCCGGTAGGTGACCTCCGAGGCGGCCGTGCCGGCCATGACCAGACCGGTAACGGCCGCGGCAAGGACAGAGGCAAGGTTTTTGCCCATGACACCCACCGTGGTCAGTGATGATGGTGGCCGCTGCCCGATTCGCCCAGGCGGCTCAGGCCGGGGAACCGGTCGCTGGCATGGCGGCCATGGCAGACGGTGCAACTCTCAACCAGCCTGGAGAAGTAGAAGGCCTGCAGTTCGGAGTCCTCGTCGCGTCCGGCCTTGGCCAGCTTGTGGGCGGTGTCATGAAACGCACCGTCCAATTCGATGAACCCCACGGGCGCGACCGCCATGAGTTCCCTGCGGTCCTCCTCGGTGAGCTGCTGCTTGAGGATGAAGCTTTTGTAGATGTCGCGTCCGTTCTCGTACACGGCCTGATGGTCGCCGGCGGCGATGGCGATCAGGGCCCGCCCCATGCCGGCCTGTATGAGGTTCATCTCCTCCCGCAGCAGCGTCCGGAGCCGTTCGCTGAGCTGCGGTCCCAGAGCGGTATGCTCTTCCTTTGCATACGCCCCCGGTGGTTGGGTGATCGTGATGAGGAGAACGATGATACCCGCGCTCGCGAGCACCTTGGCGATACCGTTTTTCATGTGCATACCTTTCTGATGACTGGGTGACTGATGCGTTGCGGCGCCATTGTTCACCCGATGCGGTTTCCTTTCTGTGTCCGGTCGGCGGACAAGTGTTACAGGGTGTTACGAGGGGCCCTGCGCCTCCGTCAGACGGATGCGTGGGGCCCCGCGGTGACGTGTCCCAAGGTCCCGGATGGAACCGTTAGCGGACACCCGGTGAGACGATCGGGTAGCCGTTGGACAGGGCGGTGAGGAAGACTTCGAGATCCACGTAGGCCGGATCGCCGGGGCGCAACGGCATGACGCGCATCTGTCGGCTGCACAACCCGATGCGCGTTTGCAGGGTCTCCACGGTGCCCCGGGCGCTGCGGTAGGTGGGGAAATGGGCCGCGAAGGCAAAGGGCGTGGTGGAGACCTGTCCCCGCAAACGCTGGCCCATCACCGGTGTGCCGGGCGAGTGGCAGGTGGCGCAGGCGAAGTTGAACTGTCCCACTTTCCTGTAGAACAGACCCTTGCCCCGCTCGTAGGCCATGCGCAGTTCGGGTTGGCCGATCTCCATGTTGATGGGCATGCCGTGACTGAGCGACTTGACGTACAGGGCAAGACGTGTGTTGCCCGGGCTGCCCTGGGGGATCTCCTGTTCGGCGATTGCCTTGGCGCAATGTTCGATCCGGCTCTCCAGGGTCACGATGGTGTTTGTCTCGGAATCGTGGCGCGGATACCGTGTGGCGGCCCCGACGAGGTCGGTCTCGCCCCAGCCGACGCAACGGGGGAATTCCGGGTGCCGTTCGCTCAGTTTCCTGAAGGCCTCTTCCCCCTCTTCCAGGTAGAAATGCCCGCCGTGCAGATCGTCGTACTCCAGGTCACGATGCTTGTAGTTGAGCTTCCATTCGTTCTCCGGATCTCCGACCCAGGACAGATATTGGCGCAGGGTCTCTTCGTCCTTCCAGTAGCGCACGGTGCCGGAGAATTCCATGTCGGCGCGATAGCCCAGGGTCGGATCGATGTCGTCGAAGGGTACGTATTCCTGGGCACCGCCCTGCTGGGCCGCGACCGTACCCGCGCCTGCCGCCAGAGCGATGGCCGCCAGTACGCCGCCCACTCTGGCGCGTTTGGTTTGAGCGCCGATTCTGTTATGCGTGTACATGGTTTACCTCGAATTCTTCAGATAGGAGACGATGTCCATGATCTCCTGTTCGGTCAGGATCTCATTCGTGCCGAAGGGGGGCATGACGGTGCCGGCAATGAACGCACGCTGGTCATGTATGCGTGCATAGATCTCCTCCGTTGATCGTCCCCAGGTGGCGTATTGGCTCAGGTCCGGGGCCACTGTGCCGCCCTGGGCCCCACCCTGCATCATGTGGCAGGTCAGGCAGTTGCCCTTGCTCCGGTTGTGCGCCAGCGCGCGGCCGCGATCGGGATCTCCTTCGAGGTCAGATGGCATCTGCGCCGATACCGCCGGGCGGGTGGGTATTTCTCCGCAGGGGTGGGTGTAGCTGTGACAGGGCCACTGTGCGAACGGCGGGCCGCCCGCGGGACGGTTCGCCGGCGTATCGGCGTAGGCCGACAGGCACAGGGCCAGCAGCGGAAGGGCCCACATCAGATGACGTGTGATTCGGGTTGCGTACATGGTGTCAATCCCTCGGGAAAGCCCCACGGGTCGCGGTGCATGAGTCATCAGCGACCCGCGGGGATGTTATGGGGATTCAGGCAGATGCCGGGTCCGCGGCGACCCCATGGGCTCCTGGGAGAGCGGGCTGCCGGCCGCCCGCGGACCCGGCCGGCGCCTAGAATCGGTGGAACAGACCCAGCGAAACGCCCGCGACGTTGTCGCCAAGCTCCGGAATGTAGTGCTCTCCGTGACCAAATCGCCCGAGCGCTCGTTGGCTGTTGTCCTCATTGTTGAGGGCCGCGTACAGTGCGTACACGTTGGTGCGTTCGGACAGGTTGCGCCAGATTCCAACGGTCCACAGATCGGCACCCGTGTCGCTGGAGCCGGAGTACGAATCGACCGTGGCGTACAGGGCGCGCAGGGTGTAGGGCCCGGTCCTGTATGCGCCCCACAGGCTCCAGGCGTCGCGGTCCAGGTGAGGCGAGTCGGTTGAATCGCCGTCGATGGTCTCGTACACGCCGCCGATCTGGAATTGCCCCAGGTTCACGCGTCCCCCGAGCCGCAGCGCCTTGCTGCCGTCGACTTCGTCGTGATCCTCGTAGGCCAGACCGACCTGAAACTGAGGTGTCGTATAGCGGATGCTGGCGCTCCAGATGTCCTCGTCCCTGTCCTGGCCACGATAGTCCGTGCTGTAGGCGACCATGCCCTGAAACCCGTTCAGATTCGGGGTGGTGTACATGGCGACGTTCCGGGCGCGTACATTGTAGTGTGTCCCCTGCATGGGTTGTCCCCTGTCCCCGGTGCCCATGATGGTGCGGTTGTCCCCCAGTGTCGCCGCGAAGGGGTTGAGTTGGTCGTTGAACATCTTGAACGGCGTGTCGTGAATGCCGACGATGGCTCGCCCCCAGGATCCCGTCAGACCCGCGAAGCTGTTGAAGGTCGTGAAGCTCATGTCGCCCGTGCCGTCCATGTTGATCACCTGGGCGATCTGCCATACCAGGCGCGAGTCATCGCCGAGGTCCTCGGAGCCTCGAAGACCCAGGATGCTGGTGTTGCTGGAGAATCGGGTTTGACTCTCCGGTGTGGGGTCGCCTGGATCGGTGAATGAGTCATTCACTCGGTCGAGTGAAAGATGCGCCTGCCCCCAGATCTCTACGTCGGCTGCGGCGGCGCCCGCAACAGCCAGGGCGGTTGCCGCCAGCAGGGCGGCCGTGCAATGCCTGGTACCTGTTACCTTCATTGTCATAATCCTCTTATGGTGGTTTGTTATCGCGCTCCCTTCGTTATGTGTTCGTTCCCTCCGCGACGGTCTGTGCCCGGGATCTGTCGCTTTCTTCGGGATCCGCGGCGCACAACGCCTTTTCCGGTCTGGCGGGCTGTCGCGCCATCCGTGAGTCTGCGTCAAGTACCTTGGATTCTTGTGGTTTCTGGTGTATTGCGGAGTCGAAACACTTTGTTACCGACTGATGACCCGCCGCGAAAAGCACGAGACAATCGTGTGATCATCCTGGTGACCGAGACATGGCGTTCTTTAGACTTCGTCTACGCAGTCTGTTTGCGCGCACCGCGGCGGCCATCGCCGTGGCGCTGATCGTTTACGACCTGTTCTCTCACGCGGTACTCGGCTATTTTCTGGTTGGTCCCATGGCCAGGCGTTCGGCGGACGATCTGGCGCAACTCATGACGCTTACCGCTGAGATGTCCGTCGGCATGGTTGATCGGAACTCGGATACACCGGGTTCCCCTCCGGTGGACGGCGCGGGACTCAGGCTGGCGGAGCCCGGGCGGCCGTTGACCCCGGGACGTTACAATCCGTATCTGGAGTTCCTGGAGGATTCACTTCGGCGCCGCACGGGGGAATCCGTTGTCATCGGGCAGGATTCGGATGGTTCCGATGACTGGCTCTGGGTGGATCTTGCCACCGCCTCCGGCGAGGTGCGACTCGGATTCGCGGCACGCCGGCTCGAGATCTATCCGGGCGCGGTGGTCATGGTGCTGCTGCTTGTTGGCGCCCTGCTGACCTTCGGTACTGCTCTGGTCTACGTGCGCCGCATCACCCGTCCCCTGGCCCGCCTTTCCGAGGCGGCCGGGCGGGTGGGGCAGGGCGAGTTTACTGCGCCAGTGCCCGAGACCGGGCCGGAGGAGATCGCCGGTCTGACCCGATCATTCAACCTGATGACGCGACAGGTGAAGGAATTGCTTGCCGCACGCACCACCATGCTTGCCGGCATCTCGCATGATCTGCGCACCCCGCTTGCGCGCCTGGGGCTGTCGCTGGAATTGTTGTCCGTGCGGCATGACCCCGAGCTCGTCGAGAGGATGCGACGGGATCTGGAAGTGATGAACTCTCTGATCGGGGAGTTCCTGGACATCGCCCGAGGTCTGGAGGCGGAGGAGCGCGTCCCGGTCGTGCTGCGTGAGATGCTCGACGCCATCGCGGACGATGGGCGGCGCATTGGTGAAGCGGATGTGAGTGTGACGGGGCCGTCCTGCAGGATCGTCACCCGACCCGTGGCGTTGCGCCGGGTGCTCATGAATCTGGTGGACAATGCCTTGCGTTACGGAGGGGGAAAGCCGGTCGCGATCACCCTGCGCCGGGAGGCTGATGCCTGCGCCATTCATGTCCTTGATCAGGGTCCCGGGATTCCCGAGGCGGAGCGCGAACTGGTGTTCCGTCCGTTCTATCGCATCGAGCAGTCACGAAACTCCGCCAGCGGAGGCAGTGGCCTGGGGCTCTCCGTTGCCATGCAGCTTGCGGAGGTCAATGGCTGGGAACTGCAGCTTTTGCCGGGGCCCCAAGGTGGGACCGATGCCGTACTTCGTATTCCGGATTCAGGGCCCTGCCATCGGGCGAAGATGCCCGATGGGGCGGCGACACCACGAGTGTGATGAGTGCATGGTGTCGCCGCCACCCAAGCGATCGGGCGGTCGGTCATTCGACCTTTATGCGATAGGTGGCGTGACAGGCAATACAGGTGTTAAGCATGCTCGATGCCCGGAACATGAGCATGTCGGGGCTCTCCCCGGAACGCGCGGCAATCGAGATGGCATCGAAATCCTCGTGGGTCTCGGTGGCCCATACCCGGAATTGCAGCGGCAGCTTGGCCACCGTTACCGCCGGCACCTGGTCCGCGGCATGCGTGCCCATGACGGTCGCCGCGCTGGAAACCCGTTCCATGTCCTCGTTGGATAGGCCCTCGAGGATCCCCTGGACCGCGATAAGCATCTCGCGCATCTCCCAGAGTACGTAGTTCTTCTCGGTTTCATTCAGGACAAGCGGCGCGCGGCTGTCGGTTTCGAACATGTCCATGGTGATGGCCGGTGTGCCCTCTTGAGCGGAGGCTACGCCCATGCCTGCAGCAAGGGCGAGGCCGGCGACCATCGGGCCGAACGGGCGGCCGCGGCCGCGGAGACGCAACAATGACATCATGTGTTTCCTCTTTCAGATGGCTGGAGTCAAGAGGTTGCCTGTGCGCGTGTTAGCACCGGATGTCAGGTTTCTGCGGGTTTGTTACGAAATGTTACCGGGGCATGCCATTCGCCACCGGTTCCAGTGCCGGCGCCGAGCACACGCCCCATGAACCCGGGCTGGAGCACGGGCTCCATTCACCACCGGCCTCGCCACGTGCAGATTACTCGGCCAGGTTTCCAAGAGGCCCGAAGGCGTACGGGAAGGCCCCTGCCGGGCAAGCCCCGCTTGCCCGGCGCCTTGATTGCGTGTGGGATATCCAGGAGCCTGTCCGAGTACAGGGTGGAGGGTCGGAGGCACGTCCATGTTCGAAGCCGCGGAGTTGGGGCGCAAGGTCTCGAAATCCGAGTACCGGGACACGTTGCCGGACCTGCGTACGTGTCTCGTCAACGCCCAGTGGCGCCTGCGCGACAGCGGGGTCTCCGTGCTGGTGATCGTGGAGGGCGTTGAGGGCGTCGGCCGCGGCGA
This sequence comes from Thioalkalivibrio denitrificans, assembly GCF_002000365.1. Taxonomy (GTDB): domain Bacteria; phylum Pseudomonadota; class Gammaproteobacteria; order Ectothiorhodospirales; family Ectothiorhodospiraceae; genus Thioalkalivibrio_A; species Thioalkalivibrio_A denitrificans. The sequence goes on from NZ_MVBK01000065.1 coordinate 13,378, forward strand.
GGTGGTCAACCGGTTGAACGGCTGGCTGGATACCCGCGGGACCGAGACCCACGCCTTCTGGGATGTCTCCAGCGAGGAACAGACCCATCCCCGTTACTGGCGCTACTGGCGCAGTCTGCCTTCACGCGGAAAGATCGGCCTGTTCTTCGGGGGCTGGTATGCGGAGCCCCTGGTGCGCGGTGCCACCGGCGAGTGGGAGGATGCCCGGGTGGAGGCGTCTGCGACCCGCATCCGCGATCTCGAGCACATGCTGGCCCTGGACGACACCCTGATCCTCAAGTTCTGGTTCCACCTGGACAGGGATACCCAGAAACAACGCCTCAAGGCGCGCCGGGAGGATCCGGACAGCCGCTGGTCGCGCCGGCGCAACGGCGACAAGCTCCTTGACTACAAGGCCCTTCTCGGTGTCGGCGAGACGCTGATCCGGGCCACGGATACCGCCGTGGCCCCCTGGTATCTGATCGAGGCGGCGGATGCCCGTTACCGGGATCTGACCGTGGCCCGCACCCTGCTGGAGACCATCAGCGCGCGGCTGGATGCGACAGGCCCCGCGGAACGGAAGGAGGCCCTGTCCCATGCCCCCAGCCTGCCCGAGGCGGAAGCCGCCCGGCGCACGGTGCTGGATCAGGTGGACCTGGGGCAGTCACTGGCCAAGCCCCGCTACCGTAAACGCCTCGAAGAGGCCCAGCGATGCCTGCGCTCTCTGACCTGGAAGGCCTTTGATGCGGGCCGAGCCAGCGTGCTGGTGTTCGAGGGCTGGGACGCCGCCGGCAAGGGCGGCACCATCCGGCGCCTCACGGCCGGCATCGATGCCCGCCTGCACCGGGTGATCCCGGTAGGCGCGCCCACGGACGAGGAACTGGCCCATCATTATCTGTGGCGCTTCTGGCGCCGCGTGCCGGGCGCGGGGCGCATCACGGTGTTCGACCGTTCCTGGTACGGCCGCGTGCTGGTGGAGCGGGTGGAAGGCCTGGCGCAGCCCGCCCAGTGGCGCCGTGCCTACCACGAGATCAACGACTTCGAGCAGCAGCTCTGCGAGCACGGCATCCTGGTGCACAAGTTCTGGCTGCACATCAGCGGGGATGAGCAGCTGGCCCGCTTCCGCGCCCGGGAGAAGACCGCCTACAAGCAGCACAAGATCACCGACGAGGACTGGCGCAACCGGGAAAAACGCCCCGAGTATGAGGCGGCCGTGAACGAGATGGTGTTCCGCACCAGCACCGAGCACGCCCCCTGGACCCTGGTGCCCTCGGAAGACAAGCGCTTCGGCCGCGTCGCCGTCCTTGAAACGATCTGCGAGCGGTTGGAAGCCGCGCTGGACTAGAAGAGCTTGCCGCAGAGACGCGGAGGCGCAGAGAAATGCAATGGACAGGATGANNTTCATCCTGTCCATTGCATTCTTGACTCTTCGCCAACGCTGCAAGTCTTTGACTTTCCTTGCTACTTGAGACTTGCCACTTGCCACTGTAACGCCACTGTTCCAGTAAGCCCGACCGGGCTGCTATAGTTTCAGGTCACAGCGAGGCTAGGGGTGCCCTTCGGGGCTGAGAGATTACCCTTGGAACCTGAACCGGATCATACCGGCGGAGGGAAGCTTCGGAGCCACGCCTCCTCAGCCGCTCCGTACCTTCCGCCGCTCCCTACGCGAGGTACACCATGAGCGCCATCCCCCAGGACTTCATCGACCGGACCGCGCGGCTCTCCGAGGAGATCACGCGGCCGTTCCCCAATTCCCGCAAGATCTTCGTCGAGGGTGCGAGCCCCGACATCCGCGTGCCCATGCGCGAGGTGAGCCAGGCGCCCACGCACGCGTCCACGGGGGTGGAGGACAATCCGCCCATCACGGTGTATGACACCTCGGGCCCCTATACGGACCCGCAGGCGGAGATCGATCTCCTGAAGGGTCTGCCGGCTCTGCGCGAGGCCTGGATCGAGGCGCGCCAGGATACCGAGCGCCTCGATGGCCCCACGTCCGAGTTCGGCCGCGCGCGGGCCGCCGACCCGGAACTGGCGGCGCTTCGCTTTGAACACATCCGTGCGCCGCGACGCGCACGCCCGGGCCTGAATGTCACCCAGATGCATTACGCGCGTCGGGGCGTCATTACGCCGGAGATGGTGTTCGTGGCCGTCCGCGAGAACTGCCGCCTGCAGGAGATGCGCGCCGATCCCCGTTACGCGAAGCTGCTGCGCCAGCATCCGGGGCAGCCCTTCGGTGCGTGCATCCCCGACGAGATCACGCCCGAGTTCGTGCGCGATGAGGTGGCCGCCGGCCGGGCCATCATCCCCAGCAACATCAATCACCCGGAACTTGAGCCCATGATCATCGGGCGCAACTTCCGGGTGAAGATCAACACCAACATCGGCAACTCCGCGGTCACCTCCGGCATCGCCGAGGAGGTGGAGAAACTGGTGTGGTCTTGTCGCTGGGGCGGCGACACGCTCATGGATCTGTCCACCGGCAAGAACATCCACGAAACCCGGGAATGGATCCTGCGCAACAGTCCCGTGCCGATCGGCACCGTGCCCATCTACCAGACCCTGGAGAAGGTGAACGGAAAGCCCGAGGAGCTCACTTGGGACCTGTTCCGCGACACGCTCATCGAGCAGGCCGAGCAGGGCGTGGACTACTTCACGATCCATGCGGGCGTGAGGCTGCCCTACGTGCCGCTCACGGCGGATCGCGTCACGGGCATCGTCTCGCGCGGCGGGTCCATCATGGCCAAGTGGTGTCTTGCACATCATCGCGAGAACTTCCTCTACACCCACTTCGAGGAGATCTGCGAGATCATGAAGGCCTACGACGTGGCCTTCAGCCTCGGCGACGGCCTGCGCCCCGGCTGCGTGGCGGATGCCAACGACGCGGCGCAGTTCGGTGAGCTGGAGACGCTCGGCGAACTGACGAAGATCGCCTGGGAGCACGACGTGCAGGTGATGATCGAGGGTCCGGGTCACATTCCGCTGCACATGGTCAAGGAAAACGTGGACAAGGAACTGGAGGAGTGCTTCGAGGCGCCGTTCTATACGCTTGGTCCCCTGGTGACCGACATCGCGCCCGCCTACGACCACATCACCTCGGGCATCGGCGCCGCCAACATCGGCTGGTACGGCACCGCCATGCTCTGCTATGTGACGCCCAAGGAACACCTGGGCCTGCCCAACAAGCAGGACGTGCGCGACGGCATCATCACCTACCGCATCGCAGCCCATGCGGCGGATCTCGCCAAGGGTTTCCCCGGCGCGCAGGTGCGCGACAACGCGCTCTCCAAGGCGCGCTTCGAGTTTCGCTGGGAGGACCAGTTCAACCTCTCGCTCGATCCCGAACGTGCCCGGGAATTCCATGACGAAACCCTCCCAAAGGAGGCCCACAAGGTGGCGCACTTCTGCTCCATGTGCGGCCCCAATTTCTGCTCCATGAAGATCACCCAGGACGTGCGGGACTACGCGGCGAAACAGGGGATCTCGGAGCAGGAGGCGCTGGAGAAGGGGATGCAGGAGAAGGCGGTGGAGTTCGTGGAGAAGGGGGCGGAGATCTACCGGGAGGTTTAAGGCGGCCTGCGGCCGCGAGATTCAAGATTCAAGATTCAAGATTCAAGATTCAAGAGGCAAGAGGCAAGAGGCAAGGCGGGATTCGTGGGATTCAATCGCGTTCGTGGGGTTGAATCATTCTTTTGCCGGTGCTGCGTTATGCTGAGGCGCGAATCCATCCTCAGGGGAGCCTCCGATGGCCCAGCCGAAGATCGCCGCACGCACGCCCGTCGCTGTCGAGTTGAAGGCCGGCAAGGAATATTACTGGTGTGCGTGCGGGCGTTCGAAGAACCAGCCCTTTTGCGACGGCTCCCACGAAGGCACTGAATTCAAGCCGCTGGCCTTCACCCCGGAGGAGGACGGTGAGGCGCACCTCTGCCGCTGCAAGCGTACCGGCAACCCGCCTTATTGTGACGGCAGCCATGCGGGGATCGACGATGAAGACGATTCCAACGGCGGGGAGGCATCGGACAGCGACGACGGCTTCGTAAAGGCCACCCGCGAGGAACCCACCCTCGAGCGTATCCACGAACTGGCCCGTCACGGGCTGGAGCGGACAGGCCCCCATGGCGAGACCGTGGCCATGGGCGTGCCCCGCGCGGAGCTTCCCCGCTGGGACGACATCCAGATACTCACTGCCCAGCTCGCCAACCGGCCGCTCCCTGAAGATGCCGAGGTGGGTACCGAACTGGTCATCGGACCGCGGGCGAAGCGTCCGCTCAGGCTCGACATCCCCCTGTTCGTCTCGGACATGAGTTTCGGCTCCCTCTCCCGGGAGGCCAAGCTGGCACTGGCCCGCGGTTCGGCCGAGGCCGGCACGGGCATCTGCTCCGGCGAGGGGGGCATGATGCCCGAGGAGCGCGACGCCAATCCGCGTTACCTCTATGAACTCGCCTCGGCCAGGTTCGGCTATGAGGAATCCCTGCTGGAGAAAATCGGCGCGCTGCACTTCAAGGGCGGCCAGGCGGCCAAGACCGGCACCGGCGGCCATCTGCCCGGCCGCAAGGTAACCGAAGAGATCGCGAAGGTGCGCGGCCTCAAGGCCGGGCAGGACGCCGTCTCCCCGCCCACCTTCACAGATCTGGTTACCCCCGGGGACTTCCGGGAGTTTGCCGATCGGGTGCGCGAGCTGACCGATGGCATTCCGATCGGCTTCAAGCTGTCGGCCAACCACATCGAGGCGGACATCGATTTCGCCCTGGAGGCGGGCGCCGACTACATCATCCTGGACGGGCGGGGCGGTGCCACCGGGGCGGCCCCACGCCTCTTTCGAGACCACATCTCCGTGCCCACCATCCCGGCGCTGGTACGCGCCCGGCGCCATCTGGACGCACGGGGTGCCGAGGGCGTCACCCTCATCATCACCGGCGGCCTGCGCCTGCCCGAGGACTTTATCAAGGCCCTGGCGCTGGGGGCCGACGGCATCGCCATCGCCAACAGCGCGATCCAGGCGGTGGGCTGCATCGCGGCGCGCATGTGCCACACCAACCAGTGTCCTTCGGGCGTCGCAACCCAGGATCCGAAACTGCGCAAGCGACTGGATGTGGAAGCAGGGGCCGAACGTCTGGCCCGCTTTCTGACAAGTTCCGTGGCGCTCATGCAGGTGATGGCCCGCGCATGCGGGCATGACCATCTGGCGAAATTCAACCGGAACGACCTGGCCGCTTGGAAGCGGGAGATGCGGGAGTTGACTGGATTGGAATGAACGCGAAAACACACGCCTGGTGCAAAGGCGGTGGACTGAGTCTCCCGTTGGAGGGGCGCGCACCGCCTCGTCAGGCATGGCGGATACTGACGGTGCCGTCACACTCGCGCCGTCGCATGACTACCTGACCCCGCCACGGTCATGCAGGCGTCACCGCCCGGGTATCTGAGAGCGGTGTTGTGGACTCCAGGAGGCACTCCACGAGCACGGCGCCGTTTTCCTCCGGTGGCAGTTCGCCGTCCAGGCGCAGAACCCTTGTGGCGGGCTGGGTTTCCAGCCAGCGGATGATGTGGTTCAGGACCTCCTGCTGTGCCGCGTAGAGCGAGGCGATGCGCCGTTCGTCCCAGCCCTTGTATGGCCTGCGCGAGCTGGACTTGGCCCGTGCGAAATAGCGCGCTGCGGCAACATCCGGCGGGATGTCGATGACCACGTGGAACTCCGATAGGTCATCACGCAGCAGTTCCAATACGGCCTCCATCTGGTTTTGAGTCGGATGATCGTCGTCGCGCAGGAGGTAGAGCCTCTGTATGAGTCCCTGATTGTGGATGATCAGAGGGTGGGCAGTGAGCAGGCGGCGGGTACGGCGAAACGTGAGGAGGTTCTTGATCACCGGCAGGAAGCGGCTTAACTGCCGGACATGCCCCCCGCGAGCCAGCCGGGCTGTGGCCGCGAGAACCAGTTGGAGCGCATGGCCGCTCTCGTGAAGCTGAAAGCGCAGCTTGCCGTCCCGACTGTAAAAGTAGGGCGGTGGGATGCCCAACGCGTGGAACCGGCGGATGGCCGCCTCGGCGATGGTCGTCTTCCCCGCGCCAGGGAAACCGATGAACTCCGCGAGTCGGGGGATCGTGGGGTCGGAAGAGGTCATGCTCGGTACCGATCTCATGGGGCCATTGCTTCTGATGTCAGGGGCAAACAAGGGCGGCCCCATGTTACCGCCCCGCGTCGTCGTTGGGGTCTTCGGTCATTGGCGCTTTCGGAGTCTGAATAGCGTCAAGCTATCATGGATATTCGAATAATCAACTTCAATAATGATTCTCATTTAGATAACTTCATCATCAAGCAATCTGTTTGATGAGGAGATGCCGCCATGATCAAGACCGCAAGCTTTGCCGTCGTGCACTTCAGTGTCGCCTTCGGGGTGGCCTTTGCGCTGACCGGGAGCGTGGTGATCGGTGGCCTGGTGGCGCTGGTGGAGCCGTTCGTCAACACCATCGCCTACCACTTCCACGAGAAAGTCTGGGAGCGCATCCGTGCCCGCAGGGTCGCCAAGGTGACTGCCGGATCCAATGGGCCCGCGATAGCCGCGTGATGAGCTCAAACCGTCTGTAACCACGAAGCACACGAAGAATGACACTAGGAGCCTGTCGGACTTAGGCTGCTCCTACTGCGCCGGTGGGNNAAGTCCGACAGGCTCCTGGCAAAACAACTGAGGATTGACTTCGTGTTCTTCGTGAGCTTCGTGGTGAATCGCTTTTGATGCCGACCAGGGCCCCGCTTCCGACGATGGAACCGAACACGACGCTGCGCGCGGGTGACAAGAGCGACCTGCCCGCCATCAACGCCGTCATCGAGCGGGCGGTGATGACGTGGCGGCTGCCGGATCGGGTCAAGCGTCTGTCACTGCCGCGCCATTCTTCAGGCGCCTGGGTTTCGATGGTCTGCCGGTGCGTGATGAGTCCCGGGATTACGCCCTGCGCTTCTGGCACGATGCGTGAACCCAAGAGCGAATGGACAGGATGGACAGGATTTTTCAGGATTGACAGGTAAACAGTTCTTGATCCTGTCTATCCGCTTTTTATCCTGTGAATCCTGTCTAACGATTTAGATTGGGCCTCTGCGCCTCTGCGGCAGGGGTCAGGCGGCGTTTCGATCCGACGGGAATGGCGGCCATGGGCCGCCCTATGGGGACTCCTTCTCGCGCACCAAAAAAGAACCCCGCACAAGGCGGGGTTCTTTGAATCTGCGTTGGCAGACTGTCTTACAGGGACTTCACGTTCGCAGCGGCCAGGCCCTTGGGGCCGTTGGTCACTTCGAAGGAGACCTGCTGGCCTTCGGCCAGGGTGCGGAAGCCGCCCGCGTCGATGGCGGAGAAATGCACGAACACATCCTTGCCGCCGTCTTCGGGGGTGATGAAGCCGAAGCCCTTGCTTTCGTTAAACCACTTCACGGTGCCTTTGGTCATGGCAAATAAATCCTCAACTCTTATTAAGAAACAAACGGATGATGCAGCGGATTCCTGAGAACAACCGGCGGGAGTGACTGCGGTACAACGAAAAACGACCGTGGGAACTTCCGACTCTGACTGCAAGAACTGACTGCAGTGGGCACTATACGCGGCCGCGGGCACAATCGCCAGTGAAATCTTGTCGGGGCGTAAGGGGGTAGGGGTGAGGGGTGAGGCGTGAAACCACCCCCTCCCTGGCCCTCCCCCATGA
>NZ_MVBK01000066.1 GCF_002000365.1 Thioalkalivibrio denitrificans
AGCTTCTTGCGACCCGGCGCCAGTATGCCCGAGCGATGGACGTCTATACGCACCTGGACAGCATCTCACCCCGCTACCGGGACGTGCCGGTGCGCATTGAACGGCTGAGGGGCCTCGCCGCGCCGGGTCGCAAGAAGCTCGGCCACGATCTCTCCAAGGTGGACAGCGCCCTGATCATCGATGGCGAGAGCCTGGAGAAACCGACGCTGGGTCGCTACCAGATCGAATGCCAGCTGGGGCGCGGTTCCATGGGCATCGTCTACCTGGGAGTGGACCCCAAGATCGGCCGCAAGGTGGCCATCAAGACCCTGGCGCTGAACCAGGAGTTCGAGCCGGACATGCTGGAACAGATCAAGTGGCGGTTCTTCAGAGAAGCGGAGGCCTCGGGGCGCCTCAATCACCGCAATATCGTGACCATCTACGACGTGGGCGAGGAACACGATCTGGCCTTCATCGCCATGGACTATCTCGAGGGCAGTTCCCTGGATGCCTTCGTGCGCCGCGAAACACTGCTGCCCGTGGTCGAGGTCCTGGAGATCTGCGCCCAGGTGGCAGACGGGCTCGCCTACGCCCACGGCCAACAAGTCATCCACCGGGACGTCAAGCCGGCCAACGTCATCTATAACCGCAGCAAGGGCTCGGTCACTATCACCGATTTCGGCATCGCCTGCCTGACCGACAACAACCGCACCCGCACCGGCACGATCCTCGGCACCCCGGCCTTCATGTCACCGGAACAGGTCTCCGGCAAGGCGGTGGACGGGCGCTCGGACCTCTTCTCCCTGGGCGTGACCCTGTACCAGCTGCTGAGCGGTCAGCTGCCGTTTACCGCCGACACCATGGCGGGGCTGGTCTACCAGATCACCCAGACGCGCCACCAGTCCATTTCCGAGGTCCGGCCGGAACTCGGCCCGCTTGTGGCGCTGATCCTCAACCGGGCGCTGGAGAAGGACCCGGACAAGCGCTACCAGACGGGCACGGAACTCGCCAAGGCCCTGCGCGAGTGCGCCGCGGCCCTGAAACGCAGCCCCAAGCCGGGCCAGTACAGCGACCATCAGGCGATGACGCCCTGAGGCCGCATATCTCACCGGTCGGACACCATCTGGCGCAACAGGTGGAAATATAAGGAGAAAATCCTGGAACGGGTGCCAATCTCAGCATGACAGACTTTCCCCGCCGGTGTCCGACCGGTGAGATGCGCGGGTTAGGGGTTGCTTGATCGGATACGGGGGGGTCTACACAATACCCCCAATGGCTGACGTGAATACACCCACTCCCGAGGCACACAAGCGCAAGGTGGTCGTGGACGACCTGCGCAAGGGCATGTACGTGTGCGAACTGGACCGCCCGTGGCTGGAGACCCCGTTTCTCCTGCAGGGCTTTCCCATTCGCACCGACCATGAGCTGGAGATGCTGCGCCGGCTGTGCAGCTTCGTGTTCGTGGATACCGAGCGAAGTGCCTATGTACCCCCGGAACCGGCATCACCGCCCCCGTCCGAGCCGCGTGTGGAGATCCGTGAAATCCCCGCGGCACTGAAGCCGCCATCCACCGAGCCGGATCGCTTCCGGCGCGACATGGCCGGCGCCGCCCGAGCCCGCAATCTCGCCCATGACTACGTCATCCGGACGCTGGACGACGTGCGGCTCGGGCGCGGCATCGACACACGGGAGGCGCGCAAGGTGGTGGCCGAGCTGGCCAGCCAGGTGGTGGAGGCCCCCAGCGCCATGGTGTGGGTCACCCAGCTCAAGCAGCGCGACGAATACACCTCCCAGCACAGCGTCAACGTGTGCATCCTGGCGCTGACCTTCGGGCGTTACCTGGGCCTGGACAGTCCCGTGCTGAGCACCCTGGGACTGGGTGCGCTGCTGCATGACGTGGGCAAGCTGAAGGTACCCCTGGAGATCCTCAACAAGCCCGGCGCCCTGACCGCCGACGAGTTCGAGATCATGATGTCACACCCCGTGGAGGGGCACGCGCTGCTGGTGCAGACCAACGACGTTCCCCAGGAGGCCCTGGACGTGGTGCTGCTGCATCACGAGCGCGGCGACGGGCGCGGCTATCCCCATCGCCTCACCCATGAACAGATTCCCTTCCTGACCAAGGTCGTATCCATTGTCGACATCTATGACGCCATCACCAGTGACCGCGTCTACCACGACGGCCTGCAGGCCCAGGAGGCGCTCAGCCGCCTCTACCAGATGGCCAGCCATGGCCTGGACCGCGATCTCGTGGAGGCCTTCATCCGCTGCGTCGGCATCTATCCCATTGGCGCGGTAGTGGAACTGACCAACGGCCAGGTGGGGGTGGTGGTGGGGCTCAACGAGCATCAGAAGCTGCGCCCGGTGGTCATGCTGCTGCGCGAGTCGGACCACGTCACCCCGACCCGGCGCCGCCTCATCAACCTGGCCAGCGAGGCCTGGCGCAATACGCCCGACGCACCCGTTGTGCGCCACGTGCTGCTGCCGTCGGACCTGGGCCTGGATCTGCGCGCGCTGATCCGTGAGCAATCGGGCCTGGACGCGGGACCCCTGACCGCGGAGTCCGGCCTGTGATCGATCCGGTCGCCGAGAGCTACGACCGCATCCCCTACGAGAGCCATCCCATCGCCGATACCCACCCGGACCGGCTGGCGGCGATTGCGGCCCTGTTCGGCCTGGAACCGCCCGACCCGGCGCGGGCGCGCGTGCTGGAACTGGGCTGCGCCGCCGGCGGCAACATTATTCCGATGGCGTGGTACCTGCCCGGCGGACAATACCTGGGGGTGGAACTCTCCGGCGCCCAGGCCGCGCACGGACAACGCCTGGTGGCGGCACTGGGTCTCGACAACGTGGAGATCCGTCACGCGGACATCATGGACGTGGCGCTCGAGGGTGAGCCCTTCGACTACATTCTGGTGCACGGGGTCTTCTCCTGGGTGCCCGAATTCGTGCAAGAGCGGATCTTCGAGATTTGTGCCCGTCGGCTGGCGCCCCGGGGCATTGCCTACGTCAGCTACAACACCCAGCCCGGCTGGGGCGTGCGGGGCATGGTGCGCGAGATGCTGCTGCATCACACCCGCGACTGCAGGAATCCCGCCGAGCGGCTCAAGGCGGCACGCGAACTGCTGGATTTCCTGGCGACGCCGGTGGACAACCCCCAGCCGGGCCACGTGTGGCTGCAGCAGGAGATCGGTTACCTGCGCAAGGCGCGGGACAGCTACCTCTACCACGAGTACCTGGAGGATTCGAACCGACCCATGCTGTTCTCCGCCTTCATGGACAGGGCACACGCCGCGGGGCTCCAGTACGTGGGCGACACCCAGCTGCATACCATGTTCCCGGCAACGCTGGGCGACGCGGTGGCGGCACGCTTCGAATCCATGCACGACCTGGAACAGGAGGAGCAATACCTGGACTTCCTGCGCCTGCGCCCCTTCCGCCAGAGTCTGCTGTGTCCGGCCGCGGCACCGCTTCGGCGCGACGTCGATCTCGACTGGCTGGTGACTGAACCGCTCTACAGCGCCCTGGAACCGGACGAGGACAGCCATGAATGGCGCAACCCCGGCGGCACGCGGTTTACGGTCCGTCACCGCCAGACGCGCCGTCTCTTGGGCATCCTGTCGAACGCCTATCCGGTTGCGCTCACCCTGAAAGAAGCGCTGGGGGACATCTCCGTCGACCGGGAACTGCTGGAGGAACTCTTCAACCTGTTCGTCTCCGGCGGACTGCAGACCACCCGCCTGGACAACCCGCCGGTGCCGAAATCGCGGCCGGTACGGCCCCGGGTCTCCGCGCTCGCCCGGGTTCAGGCCACCCTGGGTGAAGGACACCTGGCCACATTTCGCCATGACAGCCTGGGCCTCGATCCGGTGTCCGCAAGACTGGTGGAACTGCTGGATGGCACGCGGGACCTGGAAGCCCTGGTGGAGGACCTGGCCCGGGCCGCCGGGGAGGACCCGGCGCTCGGGCGGGTCATGGGCATTGACAAGGGCACACAGGTGCCCCGCGGCCTGCTCCGGGCCAACGTGGAACGGCTGCTGCGACTCTTTGGCCGTCACGGGCTGCTGTACGGCCCCGATCAACCCTGATACGCAATGTCTCACCCCGACC